>JAADEV010000069.1 GCA_013153295.1 Aquificota bacterium
AGGAAAAAATAGGACAGCTTTACAAACAAAAAGAGGAGCTTATACAGAAACAGAAAAACCTAATGTCCCAGATAAAGGAGGAAGAGGACAGATTAACAGCCTTACAAAACTCCCTACTTCCTATAAAGGAAAAAGAAGGGAGCATAACCTCAAAAATAAGATACTTAGATGAGAAAAAAACAGAGCTACAGGAACAGGTAGAAAAGTTAACAAAACTAATAGAAAGCTACAACAAGGAAAAGGAAGAGAAGATAAAAGAGATACTCTCAATAGAAGAGGAGATAAAAGCCCTTAAGGAACAGCTACCACTTATACAGGAAGCACTTGAAAAGGCAGAGCAGAACCTTGAGGAGAAAAACAAAAAGCTGAAAGAGATAGAGCTTGGTGGAGCAAAGGCAAAGGTAGACCTTGGACAGCTGGAGAAGGAAGAAAAACAGCTACAGCAGGAGATACAAAAATTAGAAAAGGAAAAGTTAAGTATCCAATCCCAGCTTGAAAGGATACAGGAAAAGGTAGAGGAGTATAAACAGGAAATACAACAGAAAACAGAAGAGATACAGGGGCTTGAAAACTCAAAACAGAATATAAAAAAGTTTGTGGAAACACAGGAGAAAAAGATAAAATCCCTCTCAAGTGAACTACAAAGGCTAAGGATAAGAAAGGAAAGCCTACTGAAAAAACTTAAAGAAAACAGGGAGAAAATAGAGAAAAACTTCCAGAAATTGGCACAGGTATTAGCCCAGCTTTCACAGGTAAGGGAGGACAAAACAGTAGCCTTACTGAAAGATGTTAAAGGTGTGTATGGGCAGGTGGCAGACCTTATTGGGGTAAAAATACCTGAATACCAGCTTGCGGTAGAGGTAGCAGGTGGAGGTAGACTTAAACATATAGTTGTGGAAGATGACAAAGTAGCTGAAGAGTGTATAAGAATACTAAAGGAAACCAAATCCCCAAGGGCAACATTTATACCCCTCAACAGAATAAAAGTCCCCCAGATAAACAAACCACCTTTAATGAGGGGGGTTATAGGACTTGCAATAGACTTTGTGGATTACGACCCTGCAATAGAAAAGGCAGTAAAGTATGTGTTTGGGGATACAGTTATAGTTGAAAACTTTGACGCCGCCAGAACACTTGGTATAGGTAGCTTTAGAATGGTAAGCCTTGAAGGTGATTTATTTGAAAAGTCTGGAACAATTACAGGGGGCTTTGATAAAAACAGGGGGACTACCCTTGGGAAAGGTTCCTTAGAACAGGAAAAAATAAAACTGGAAAAGGAAGACGACAGACTAAAACAGGAAGAGGCATTAATAGAAGAAGAGCTGAAGAAAATAGAAGAAAAAATATCTTTAACAGAAAAAGAGCTATACCACCTACAAAACGAAAGCCAGACAGTTTTAGAACGGCACAGGGAAATAGAAGAGAAGCTACAGCAAAACAGGGCAAGGATTTCCCATCTGGAAAACACAATAGTAGAGCTGAAAAAACAACAGTTTGAGCTGGAAGGTAAGTTAGAAAGGATAGATAAAGAGCTTTCCCGACTTGGTATACAACTGCAGGAAACAGAAAGGAAGAAAAGGGAAATACTTGAACAGATGGAAAATGAAGGCTTACACAGACTAAGAAAAGAATGGGAAGAGGCAACACAGCTTGTATACACAATTAGAGAAAAGAAAAATGACCTTGAGAACCAGATAGAAAAGTTAACAGACAGGTTGGAAAACAGCCTAAAAGCCAGAATACTCCAAATAGAAAGGGAGAAGGAAGAAACTAACAAACAGCTACAGGAACTAAAGGGACAGATACAGGAAATAAAAGATGAGATACAGAGCCTTACAAGGGAGCTTTCAGACCTGTGGAAAGAGCAGAAAGGCAAAGAAAAAGAAAGGGAAGAGATACTAACAAAGTTAGAAGAGCTAAAAAGCCAGCTAAAACTACTTAGGTCAGAGGAAGAGGAGATAAACAAACAGATAACCTACCTACTTGAGGACAAAGGGAAGTATGAACAAAAGGTAGAGGATATAAAACAGGAGTTAATGACCCTTAAACAGGAGTATCAAGGTGAGGCTGTAGAAGGGGATTTAGACCAGCTTGAAAGGGAGCTAAAGGAATACCAGAAAAAAAGGCAGGAGCTTGGGGCGGTAAACCAGAAAGCAATACAGGACTACGACACAGTAAAACAAAGGTATGAAGAGTTAAACGAAAAACTGAAAATACTTATAGATGAGAAAAAATCCATAGAAGAGCTAATACAGAACCTTGAAGAAAAAAAGATAAAAGCCTTTATGGAGGTGTTTAACTCTGTAAATAAAAACCTTAATAAGATATTTAAAAGGCTTTCCCCCGGTGGAAGGGCATACCTTGAGATAGAAAATGAGGAAGACCCACTATCAGGGGGAATACTACTAAAGGCAAAACCACGGGGTAAAGATGTTAAAAGGCTTGAAATAATGTCCGGAGGGGAAAAAACATTAACAGCTTTAGCCTTTCTGTTTGCAGTCCAACAGTATAGACCTGCCCCATTCTACTACTTTGACGAGGTAGACGCCCACCTTGACGATGCCAACGCCCGCAAAATAGCAGAGCTTATGAAAGAGCTTTCAAAGGAAGCCCAGTTTATAGTGGTCACACTAAGGGACACAATGGCAAGCTACGCAGACAGACTTATAGGAGTATCCGCAAGGGAAGGTATATCCAATGTTTATACTTTAAATATGGAGGATATAAAACAGGCTCAAAGTCTAACAGGATAGTCTGGGTGTCTTTAAACAAGTTTGTATTTCTTTTGACTTTTTTTGCCATTTAAAAGTTCCTTTAAAAAAGACTTGGCTTCAACTCCTATTACCCAATCTCTTACTTTCAAACCTTTTGCTTGGTCTAACATATGGTAATATACACCTTCCATATAAAGGTGGTTATACTATATTATTATTTTCCTGTTATTCCATTATTAAGGGGTGTTGAAGATGATTAAATCTATGTTTGATAAGCTGAAAAGGGGTTTAGGTAAAACTAAAAACCAGATTGTAGGAACCTTATTTGGTAGAACCATAGATGAGGAGTTGTTTGAAGATATAGAGATGGTTTTACTGAAGGCTGATGTTGGGGTAAAGGCAACAGAGGAGATAGTAGATTTTTTAAGGAAGGAAAGTAAAAAAAGGAAACTAAAGGAAGGAGAGGAACTTAAGGAACTGTTAAAGGAAAAACTTTATGAGATTTTAAAGGGGTGTGAAGAACCGCTTAACCTTGGGGAAGAGAAACCTGCTGTAATACTTTTCCTTGGTATTAATGGAAGTGGGAAAACAACCACAGTTGGTAAACTTGCCTCACAGTTTGTAAAAGATGGTAAATCTGTTGTTTTAGCCGCGGCGGATACATTTAGGGCGGCGGCTATAGACCAGCTTGAGGAGTGGGCTAAAAGGTCTGGGGCGAGGATTGTTAAACATTCCCCCGGGGCTGACCCTTCAGCTGTTGTGTATGATGCAGTATCATCTGCAAAAAGTAGAGGTGATGATGTTGTCCTTGTTGATACAGCAGGTAGATTACACACAAAGGAACATCTTATAAAAGAGTTGCAAAAGATAAAAAAGACAATAAAAAAGGTAGCCCCTGAACAGCCTGTTGAGACGATACTTGTTTTAGACGGAACAATAGGACAGAACTCCATAAATCAGGCAAAGGTTTTTAAAGAAGCTACAGATGTTTCTGGGATTGTAATAACTAAACTTGATGGGACTGCAAAAGGTGGGGCAATAATCCCTATCTGTAAGGAGTTAAAACTACCTGTAAAGTATATAGGTGTAGGGGAAGGTATAGAGGATTTACAGCCCTTTGATGCTAAGGCGTTTGTGGACGCATTAATAGATTAGGTTATAACCTTCCCCAGTATACCTAACATATCCTCTGGTGAGGTAGCCTCCTGCTGGCTACCTGTTTCCATATCCTTTATCTCGTATCTATCTGACACAAAAACAACAGCTTTTGCCCCTAACTTACCTGCTGTTTTCATTTTTGATTTTAGACTACCTTCTTTCAGCATAAGCTCAGTTTTTATTCCCCTTTTACGGAGTATATCTGCTGTCTGTAGACCTTTACCTTCATACTGCTGGGATATTGGTATAACAACGACAGTAGGTTTTTCTGAAGGTAGTTGGTCAACAAGTAGCATAAGCCTTTCAACCCCTGCGGCAAATCCAAGGGCAGGGGTATCACTGCCACCAAGCTGTTTTACAAGTGTGTCGTATCTGCCACCTGCCGCTACAGTTCCCTGTGCCCCTATTTTATCTGTTGTAAATTCAAAAACTGTATCTGTGTAGTAATCCAATCCCCTTACAAGCCTTGGGTTTACTTTATACTTAATACCAAGCTGGGACAGGTATTCTTTTAACTTCTCAAATCTTTCCTTCCTTTCAGGGGATAGGAACTGTAAAAGGGTTGGGGCTTCTGCTGTTGCTTCCCTACAGCTTTCATTTTTACAGTCTAAAACCCTTAGCGGGTTTCTATCCATTCTAACCTGACAGTCTTTACACAGTTTATCCTTTACCCCTTTCAGGTAATCTTTAAGCTGTTTTATATACTCTTTCCTATCTTCAAAACTTCCAAGTGTGTTTATCTCAAGGGTGGTTTCTATCCCAAGGGTATCAAGGAGGTCGTTAACCATCTTTATCATCTCAACATCTGCTAAAACTGAACCTGTTCCTAAAATCTCTGCCCCTATCTGGTGGAACTGTCTATACCTACCTGCCTGCGGTCTTTCGTATCTGAACATTGCCCCTTCGTAAAACAGCTTTTTGTATCCCCCTTGGGCAAACATCTTTTCTTCTATGAAAGCCCTTACTGTTGGGGCTGTTCCCTCAGGTCTTAACGCCACCTGTCTACCGCCCCTATCTTCAAATGTATACATCTCCTTTTGGACTATATCTGTGTCCTCC
Source organism: Aquificota bacterium (assembly GCA_013153295.1). GTDB lineage: Bacteria > Aquificota > Aquificia > Aquificales > Hydrogenothermaceae > Persephonella_A. Next base: position 4,932 of record JAADEV010000069.1, read on the forward strand.
CCTACAGACCTTAAGAATAGGGAAACATCTTCAACAACAGGGAGTATTATCTCCTCAAAGTTATACCTTTGGAAAATATCCCTTGCAGTATCAACAACATATCTGTATTTCTTACTATTTTCACCGTATATATCCTGAAAACCCCTTACCCTTTTAATCTGGGACAAATTTTCAACCTCCTGTCGTTTGTTTTTCTTTTATTTCCAATACCTCTTGGTAAACCTGCTTCTTTGGTATGTTAAACTGTTTGGAGATAACCTTTGCTATCTCTCCAGTTTTGACACCTTGTTTTAAAAGTTTTTGTATTTCCTCTTTAACCTTTTTTTCGTCTACTTTTTTTTCTATATGTGGGTATACCAGAATAACAAACTCACCTTTTTGTATTGAAGGGTCTTCAGAAAGTTGTTTTATAACATCTACAGGTTTACCCCTAAAAAAACTTTCGTGTATCTTTGTAAGTTCTTTTGCTACCACCACATCTGAGTTAGGGGCAATTTCATCTATAGCTGATAGGGTTTTTAATACCCTTTTAGGACTTTCGTATATAACGGTGGTTATGCCAAGTGGGAGGTATTCCTTTAGTATTTCCTTCCTCTGTTTGTCTTTGTTTGGTAAAAAGCCGAGGAATAGGAATTTATCTGTAGGAAGTCCAGAAACAGACAGGGCTACTGCACCTGCAAATGCACCGGGGATAGGGACTAAGGGGATACCTTCTTCAACAGCCCTTTTTATCAGCCTGTATCCCGGGTCAGATAAGGTAGGTGTTCCTGCATCTGAAACAAGGGCTACAGATTTACCCCCCTTTAAAAGGGATAGTATATGTTCTGTTTCCTTTTCCTCATTAAACTGGTGGTAGGATAACAGCTTTTTACCCTGTATCCCCAGATGGGAAAGTAGTTTTTTTGTAGTCCTTGTGTCTTCACAGGCTATACAATCAACATCTTTAAGAACCTTAACAGCCCTGTATGTTATATCATCTAAGTTTCCTATAGGGGTAGCCACCACATACAAATAACTCATTGGTTAAATACAGACCTGATTGATGATTTCCCAACGAAAATACCGTTTTTATACACAAAAACCTCACCTTCAGGTAAGCCCTTCAGGTCTGTAGGGGATTTTATATTTTTCTTTATGAAGAATACCTTTTTTGTGCTGTAGGGAAATATTGATATATTGTTAAACTGTCTATTTATCCTTTTACTTTTTAGCTTAAGTTCAACTATTCCAAAGTCAACAGGGGTATTGTTTTCCACTATAAGGAAGCCCTTTAGTATCCCTCCGTTTCTGCTTTTTTCAAGTATGTAAGATACCTTCCAGCTTATACCTTCTATTGGATATTTAACTAAAAACAGGGAGGATTTTGAAGATGGGGAGTTTACCTTAAGTGTTATCTGTGGGGAAACAACCTCCTCCCAGCTTGAGTTTGCTGTTATACGGGAGGGAAATTTGGGCAGTGTTGTTATAACAAGCCCCTTCGGTGTAGAAAGGGTAATATACTTTTCGTCTATACCTTTGACAACACCTTTTATTATCCTTCCGTCCCCTTCTATAGAAATCTCCTTACCAAGTAAACTTTCCCTCCAATTAAGGGAGGTTTTGTCATAGATTATACTTTTTACAGTTATCCCCTCAGCTTTCACAACCACCGCATCAACAATCGCAGTTGGTAGTATCTGTATAGGTCCAACCACATTTTCCCCTTCAGCAAGCATAAACTCCTCAAGCTGTTGGTATGTTGCAAACT
>JAADEV010000001.1 GCA_013153295.1 Aquificota bacterium
CCAGCCACAATAAATGCGTAAGCCATCATAGAAAATATAACATGGGCATAAAACCAGAAGTTTTTGTATGTAGGGGCAACTTCTTGATAATGGGGTAGTGTAAGGGCTACCAGAAAAACATTTATAGGGGCAAAAAGTGAACCAAAATCCCTTATGCTCCTACAGGATATAGAGTATAAATCTAATGTTATAGCCTTTATACTCCTTTCATTAGCCCTTATAACATCGTCCATATGGTCAAGTGTATACCTTGGGAAACACTGGATTTGGGATTTAAAACAGATAGGTCTGTCTATACTGTGGCTTTACTACGGGTTTATAATCCACCTAATGGGCGTAAAACACGAAAGGGGAAAGAAAGCCTCCTACCTTACAATGGCAGGGGGGCTTTTTGCAGTTGTTGTTTACTGGGTATTAAAACACCCTAACTACTGATTTTTCAGAAACTCAGACACCTTAAATATTGGTATAAGCTCAAAGCCTTCCTTCCTAATATTTTCCTCTCCACCTTCTTCCCTGTCTACTATTGCAATTATCCCCAATACCTTTAAGCCGTTTTCCTGTGCCACCTTAGCCGCCTTTATAGAAGAACCACCGGTGGTTATCACATCTTCCATTATAAACACCCTGTCCCCTTCTTTTACATTACCTTCTATCTGTTTTTTTGTGCCGTGTCCCTTTGGCTCTTTCCTTACAACAAAGGGCTTTATAGGGTCTTTGTTCAGGTAGGACACCATTGATACACTGTAGGATATAGGGTCAGCCCCAAGGGTTAATCCTCCGACTGCGTCCGGTTTACTATCCTTTACCATCTGGTAAATCAGGTTTCCTATAATGTATCCCCCCTCAGGGTCAAGGGTTATAGTCCTTAAATCAAGGTAGTATGTGCTTAACTTCCCAGAGGACAGTTTAAACACAGGTTTGTCAGCTATTTTCAGTGCCTTTTCCTTTATTAAACTTTTTAGCCTTTCCCGATAATCCAATTTTTACCTCTTCCTCTTTTTTAAAGATTAGAACTAACACTATTATAAATGAAATGATGAATATTCCGCCTACTGTCTCTTTATGTTTTACCCAGATTGTATCCCTTTCAAGTAAAGCAACGCCCCCTAAAGCTACCCCTTCCTCGTTTATACCCATTGCAATAGACACATCTCCAACAGGGTCTATAATTGCTGATATACCTGTATTTGCACTTCTAATCATAAATAAGCCGTTCTCTATTGCCCTTACCTTTGCCATCTCAAAATGCTGAACTGGGGCAGGTGTGTCCCCAAACCAACCGTCGTTTGTGATATTTACAATTAAATTACCTTCAGGAAAGTTTGCTACAAATATAGGGAAGGTAGCTTCATAACATATTAGTGGGATTATACTAAGGTCTTGATACTTTAGGACTTTAGGTTTTTCCCCACTGGAAAAGTCATAGCCTTGTAGGTATGGGAACAGTGATTGGAATATCTGGAAAGGCGGGGGGACATACTCCCCAAAGGGAACCAGCTTTACTTTATTGTAGTAGTCTATTATTTCCCCTTCTGGGGATAGTAAAAACATAGAGTTGTAAAGGGTTATATCCTCACCGTCTTTTACAACATTATCAAAGCCTACTATAAAGATAGAGTGGTCGTTTTTTATACCATCAAAAAATAGCTCGTCTAAAGAACCGTTATACTCCTTTGCCAGTGGGAATATAGGTATAGCCGCCTCAGGTAAAACAATAATATCAGGCTCATACTGTAATGCCTGTTTTATAAGTGTAAGGTATTTTAATGTTATCTCTAAATCCACTGTAGCCTCTGAACTTAGTTTATCCATCTGGTCTATATTCGCCTGTATTAAGGCTACAGTTTTTGATTTCCCAGAGATAGGCAGGTTTTCTATCCTGTCCTTTCCCCATAAAAAAACAGCCATAAAGAGACCAAAAACGGCAAAAACAGATATATAAGCCCTGTCTGTTTTGTAAATATGGGCTGAGTATATAGCTGTAGGTATTAACATCGCCATAAAAGAAAGTAGGTATATACTACCTACAGATGTTATCTGGGCTAAAGGGTCTATATAGGACAGGCTGTAGCCCAGTAAATTCCAAGGAAAACCACTAAAGGGGAAAAACTCCCTAAGTATCTCAAGTGTTGTCCAAACAAAGGGAACAGCTAAAAGGGAGTAGTTTCTATCCTTTAGCTTAGTCATAACAAAGGTAAAGATAACAAACTGGTAAACTGAAAATGCAACGGCAAACACCACAAACAAAACAACAGCAACAGGAAAACTTATACCACCGTAGTTTGATAAGGCGTATACAATCCAGTAGAAGGACAGGGCGGTGTAGGACAAACCTGCAACGAAGGAAACAAGCAGAGGTCTTTTGTTTTTATATATATGGTGAAGTAGTATAATAAAGCCAGCTACATAGCCAAAGGGTAGGTAGTAGTAAGGTAGGGAAAGGGCAGTAAGTATCCCTGCTATAACAGAGGGTATTAAGATGTTTAACATACTTTCCCCAATCTTTTTTCTTACAATTATAATATGATTATCAAGGTTTAAAAGATGGATAGAAAGGAAGCCCTTATTAAGGCTTTTGAAGAGGCAAATGAGAATTTAAACAGGGAGATAGCCTACTATGTAAAGTTATCTAAACATTTTCAGGTAATACTGCTCTCTGGATTAATCGGTGTATCTGTATTTCTGTGGTTTGTTCTGTATGCTTTGGAAAACGGCTTCAGTGAGGGGTTGGTCTCACTTTTAAAGATACTGTTTCTTTTAATATCTATAATTTTAATGTATCTGTCTGTATCCTTTTGGGTTATAAACAGGGCTTCGTTGTTCTGGCAGGAGTATTGGCGGAGTGTCCTTAGGGACATTAGGCGTAGCCTCTTAGAGGAAGATGTTTTTATAGGTGAGGCTTTCCACCCCTTTGAAATACCATATATGGAAACGGTTAACTTCGTAGTCAGCTCTATGTTAGTTGTGGTTTTTATATTTTTATACTCAGCTTCCCTTTTTATTCTGGTGTCAAGTTCTGTGGATTTTAAGATGTTAACTATCTTTTCACTTATAGCCACAGTGGTTAACTTTGTGTTTTTCCTGTTCTTTATTGTTGTGTTTAGAGGTTCTGAGGAAGAAGGGAGGAGGTTTAGATACTTTATTTACGCCTTTGCTTTTATTGTAATGGTTCTGGTGTATATGTTTGACACCTCCCTTTTTCTTCCCCAGTCTGTAAGTGGACTGTTAATACCTATCTTTAATGGGCTTGTTATACTTGGTCTTGCTTCCCTTGTTGACGATACCTGCCCTTGCCCATTATAAACCGAAGTATTTAACCAGTATAAACATTACTATCCAAGTGTATATACCTGCCACTATATCATCTGCCATAACACCAAGTCCAGATGGTAGCTTTTCAAAGTATCTAATAGGCGGTGGCTTTAGAATATCAAATATCCTAAACACCACAAAAGCTATTGCCAAATGTTGCCAAGTAGGTTCAAAGCCTATCATAGAGACCATATAACCTGCTATCTCATCTATAACAATATACTCAGGGTCTTTGTCCTTGTATGTTTCAACTATAACAGTGGAAGCCCATATACCAATAAGAAAAACCGCCAGTGTAATTGAGACCTGATTTAGTATCTGATACTGTCCGCCTTTGTTCCAGTAAACAAGTATAGGTATAAGTCCAACAAGTGTTCCCACTGTTCCGGGGGCTACAGGCACCTTTCCCACAAAAAATCCAGTGGAAAGGAAAAAGGCTATCATCTCCTTAAAACCACCTTCCTGCTTATCCCCTTGTGGCTCAGTCGGTTTTTCTTCTCCCTTTGTCTGCAGGTTTTCCTTTTCTTGTAGGTTGTTTTCCATATTTTAATCTCCATATTCTAGTGTTTTAACTATTTTAATACTTGATATGCGAAATTTAAAATTTTCTACTAAAATAATTTGGCAGTAAAAATTAAATTAGAGGTAAAGAAAATGGAGTTCAAAATAACAAGTGGTAGCTTAAAAAATGCCAGGGTAGGAGCTGTTTTCTCATTTTTCTTTAAAGAACAGAGAAAGCTGTCTGAAGAGCTACAGAAACTTGATGAGGAGTTAGGTGGGACTATAACCCAGCTGAAGAGAGATGTTAAGTTTGACGGTTCAGAAGGGAGTATCCTAACAGTTCCCACATTTGGAAAGGGTAAGATGGATTTTGTCGTTGTAGTCGGGGCAGGTAGTAGAAGGGATTTTTCCCTTGACAAAGCAAGGAGACTGGCGGCTACAGTTGTAAAAAAGGCAAAGGGACTTAAAGCTGATAGGTTTTTAATAGACGCCCAACCACTTGCTATAAAAGATGAGGAAAGTAAAGTAGCCCAAGCTGTTGTAGAGGGGATTATACTTGGAAATTACAAGTTTGATAAATACCTGTCTAAAAAGGACAACTTTAAACTAAAAGAAGTCCAAGTAAGGGTTAGTAGAAGGGAAAAGGCAAAATCTGAAGAGCAGATAAAAATCGGACAGATATTAGCAGAAGCCCAGAACTTTACAAGGGATTTGGTAAACGAGCCGGGGAATGTAATTACACCTGAAAAGTTAGGGGAGATTGCCCAACAGCTGGCAAAGGAATACGGTTTTGAGGTAAAGGTTTACGACGAAAAAGAGATAGAAAAAATGGGTATGAACGCCTTCCTATCTGTGGCAAAGGGAAGTGCAAACCCACCAAGGTTTATACATATTACATACAGACCTAAAAACTCTAAAAAAGAAGTTGCCCTAATAGGAAAAGGGTTAACCTTTGACAGCGGTGGTTTAAATATAAAGCCCGGTGATTATATGAGGTGGATGAAAGCTGACAAGTCAGGTGCCTGTGCAGTTTTAGGTATATTTAAGGCTATAGGGGAGCTTAAGCCTGATATTACAGTCCACGGTATAATAGCCGCCGCAGAGAATATGCCTGACGGTAATGCATACAGACCGGACGATATAATCAAAGCTAAAAACGGAACAACTATAGAGGTAGGAAACACAGACGCAGAAGGGAGACTTACACTTGCAGACGCCCTTAGTTATGCCTGTGATTTAAAACCTGATGCAATAATAGATATGGCTACACTTACAGGTGCCTGTGTAATAGCCCTTGGGGAATACACCGCAGGGGTTATGGGTAATAACCAAAGAATGATAGATGATATTTTAGAGGTTTCTGAGGAAACAGGGGAATGGATGTGGCAACTGCCGTTTAACGATATGCTAAGGGAACATATTAAAGCCCCCCACGCAGATGTTTACAATATAGGGACAACCAGATACGGTGGGGCTATAACAGCAGGTTTATTCCTTGAGAAATTTGTTGATAAGAAAATACCTTGGGTTCATATAGATATTGCAGGACCAGCCCACAACCCTAAAGGTTGGTATTACCACCCAAAAGGGGCTACAGGCTTCCCTGTTAGAACAATCTCAACATACCTACTTAAAGAGGCACAGGATTAAACATATGCAAAAAACAGAGTTATCCCTACAAGATGTATACGAAAAGGCTTTAGCTGGGGAGAGGGTAGACCCTGAAGAGGGTCTCCTTCTCCTTGAAAAAGGGGATTTACTGTCCCTTGGGCAGGTGGCAAACCATATTAGAAAGCAAAAACACCCTGATGATGTAGCCACTTTTGTTGTTGACAGAAATATAAACTACACAAATGTGTGTGTTGCCGGTTGTAAATTCTGTGCATTTTACAGGGGAGTAAACTCTCCGCAAGCATACACATTAACACTGGAGGAGATATTTAACAAAATACAGGAGCTTGTTGACTGGGGGGGGACAACATTACTGATGCAAGGGGGTTTAAACCCAGATTTAGGTATAGATTTTTATATAAACCTTTTTAAAAGTATAAAAGAAAGGTTTCCTTCTATACAGATACACTCTCTATCCGCCTCAGAGATATACTTCCTGTCAAAGATAGAGGGATTATCTATAAAAGAGGTTCTTAAAATACTACAGGAGGCTGGGCTGGACAGCCTTCCCGGAGGTGGGGCAGAAATACTTTCAGACAGAATAAGACAAAAAATATCCAACAGCAAAGTTAGTAAAGATGACTGGCTTGAGATACACAGAACAGCCCACAGCCTTGGAATGAAAACAACAGCTACAATGATGTTTGGACATATAGAAAAGGAAGAGGATATTATTGAACATCTGGAAGCTATTAGACAGCTACAGGACAATTCCCTACAGGAAGGTAAGGGATACTTTACAGCCTTTATACCTTGGACATTCCAAAAAGGTGGAACAAGGCTTGACCATATAGAGACAGCCACAACTGTATACTACCTTAAAGTCCTTGCCCTCTCAAGGATATACCTTGATAACTTTGATAACATACAGTCTTCCCATATTACCCAAACGATGAAGGTCGGGGCGGTAGGGCTACATTTTGGGGCAAACGATTTAGGTAGCACAATGATAGAGGAGAATGTGGTAGCCTCTACAGGCTGGAAGGTTTCAGCCCCAAGACCGGAAAAGATGGCACAGATAATAAGGAAAGCCGGCTTCAAACCAGCCCAACGGGACACCTACTACAACATT
>JAADEV010000068.1 GCA_013153295.1 Aquificota bacterium
CAAACCCAAAACGACAAAGAAATGCCCCTTAGAATGGCTGAATACTATGTAGCATTAAAACGGAGACACAGGGACAAACCTGTAAAACAGATAGTCGTATTTGTAGGAGACGGTAAACTAAGTATGCCAGACAGGTTTAAAGAGGACTGTATGGATTTTTGTTATAAAGTGGTGGATATAAAAACGATAAACTGTAAAGAACTGCTTGAAAGTGATAACTTAGAGGATAAAATGCTGGCAGTCCTTTGTGATGTTAGGGATTTTGAGGGGTATATTACAACAGTTGTAGACGAGTTGTTGAAACTACCTGAGAAGGAGAGGGCGGATTATCTGCGGAGATTGTTGATAATGCTTGATTACAGACCTAAATTAATGGTGAAGTTAAACTCTTTACTGGAGGAGAGAAAAATGCCACTTACAATAACAGAAGAGATGCTTGAGAAAAATCCATTTTTCCAAAAGGGTAAAGAGAAAGGCAAACAAGAAGGCTTGCAGGAAGGTAAACTTGAAGCAAAAAAAGAGGCTATTGTCAGTATCTACAAAGAATTAAATCTACCTGCTGAGAAGATAGCCAAAATGCTTAATGTCTCTGAAGGGTTTGTTGAAAAGGTGTTAAAAGAGAAAAACTTATTAAAGGATTGATTATGCCACTTACAATTGAAAGAATAACCACACTTAAAAATAACTTGCTAAGGGGACAGTTTATTGCTTGACTACATTAAAGGTAAAGTTGTCCATCAAGGGGACGGTTTTGTTGTTGTAGAAAAGGGGGGCTTTGGCTTTTTAATCCATACACCACACAGATTTAATGAAAACACGGATATTCAGATATACACAGTTGTTGTTATAAAAGACGAAACCCTTACTTTATATGGCTTTAAATCCCCACAGGAAAGGGAGTTATTCCAAAAACTTACAGGTATATCAGGGATAGGGATTAAACACGCCTTTTCAGTTTTAAAAACATTTCCCTTAGAGGAGTTTTTATCAATTGTTGAAAATCAAGACACCACAAGGTTAACAAAGGCTTCAGGTATAGGTAGAAAAACAGCCCAGAGAATAATACTTGAACTGAAAGGTAAAATTAACTTTCTTAAGGAAAGAACCGTTGATGATGTGGTATCAGCCCTAGTCTCCTTAGGTTTTGATAAAGATAAAGCTTTAGATGTTGCCCTACAGGTGGCAAAAAACAGTAAAAACACAGAAGAGGCAGTAAAGTTAGCCCTTCAAAAGATAACAGAAAAAAGATAGAATAGAAAAAAAGATACAAGGTGCAGGAAATTGTGGGTTTTAGGAGAACACGACGAACCTGTAAGAAAGGTTAGAAACTCTATACTACAACTGGTAGGTAATACACCACTGGTAAAACTTGAAAAATCCCTACCAGAGGACATTAGGGAAAAAAATGTATCAATATACGCTAAACTTGAAGGGTATAATCCGGGTGGTTCTGTAAAGGACAGACCTGCCACCAGAATGATACTTGAGGCAATCCAGTCAGGTAAGTTAACAAAGGACAAAATTATATTAGATGCCACATCTGGTAATACAGGTATTGCCCTTGCTATGGTTGGCACAGCTTTAGGCTATAGGGTTGAACTGGCTATGCCTTCCAATGTTAGTGAAGAAAGGAAAAGGATAATAAAAGCCTACGGGGCAAAGGTTCATTATACAGACCCACTACAAAGCACAGACGGGGCGATACTGTTTGTTAGAAAGCTAATAGAGAAACACCCTGATAAATACTACTATATAGACCAGTATAACAACGATGCCAACTGGCGTTCACATTACTACTCCACAGCTGTTGAGATATGGGAACAAACAGACAGAAAGATTACCCACTTTATAGCCGGTATAGGCACAGGTGGGACTATAATGGGAACAGGTAGAAGGCTGAAAATATTTAACCCTGACATACAGGTTATAGGCGTCCAACCTGACAGCCCATTCCACGGTATAGAAGGTTTAAAGTATATAGAAACATCAATAAAACCGGGTATATTTGATGAAAATAGATTAGACAGAACGATGTTTATAGGGACAGATATTGCCTACCAGAGGGCAAGGGAACTGGCGAAAAAAGAGGGTATATTTGTAGGACAGTCATCTGGGGCGGCGTTTGAGGCGGCATTACAAATAGCACAGGAAATAAAAGAGGGCTGTATCGTTTTTGTCTGTCCAGACGGAGGAGAAAAATACCTAACAACTCCACTGTGGGAAGAGGGTTAAGAAGGTTCTACACCACTTTTTTAAATAGGACTGGGTAGACTACTCCGCTGATAAGGGCGGAAAGGACTATAACAGATGCAGTTTTCTGGTCTATAGCCCCTGTTTCAAGACCAAGTGTGGCAATAGCTACTAAAAGTGTTAAAGGTATTGACAGGGCAAATGGGAAAGCTACCACCTCCCTTAATGAAAAGCCTACAAAAAGCAGTGGAACAGCCCCAAAAACCTTAACAAGTAAGATAATCCCACTTAAAACAAGCGAGGACAGTATAACTTCTTTCTGTAAAAGCTGGGTTAAATCAAACCTTAAACCTACCTCTATAAAGAAAACAGGGATTAAAAAGCCGTAGCCAAAGCTACCTATCTTTTCCTGTATCTGGTGTCTCTTTTTAAAAATCATCGCAAACAGCATACCGCCGAAAAAAGCCCCGATAATATACTCAAGCCCAAGGATATTTGCAAGGGCGGCAAAAACAAACATATTAACAAAGTTTGCCCTTACATCTATCTCCGTTGTGTCCTTAGCCTTTATAAACATAGATACCTTTTCAGGGTGCCACCAGGCATACATCTGGAAAAACCTTAGTATTAGATAAGCTAAAAAGAAAAACAGGTATATCCCTGCTAAATGGACAAACATCTCAGATGAAAATCCATACTCAAAATACATAAAAAAGGCTGTTATAAGTAGTAAACTTACAACCTCACCGAGGCTGGCTATAATTAAAAGTGTCTGTCCATACTCAGTTTCCAACTTCCCTGTGTCCTTTAAAACTGGATACAACAAACCTACTGCCACAGTAAGGTAAACAAGGGCGTAAACAACATTCTGTTTAAGTAAGAATGTGGCTAAAAAGGAAGCTACAATAATAACAGCTATTGAAAGGGTATACACCCCAAGCCTTTTTTTTGGGGTTGTTTTTATCTTTTCAAAGTTTATCTCTAACCCTGCTAAATACATAAGTATTAAAAAGCCTAAATTCCCAAGGAAATGTAAGATTGTAAGGCTTTCTGCCATTCCTTTGAAAAACAGTCCAAGGAAAAGACCAAACAGTATCTCCCCTACAGAGGAAGGTATAGACAACCTTTTACTTATAAAGGGAATAACAAACGCTCCAAGGGAGACAACAAGGAGTAGGATAGACTCTTCCTTACCCATTACCTTCCCCCAAAGGGAAACACAGCACCGACGATGGGCTGTCCTTTGTAAGGTAAAAGGGAACAACAGGGTTAAATAAACCTATTTTCTCCCCTTTGTCGTAGGAAACTACAAGGAGTATGTTTTCCTTCTTTTGTAGAAACTTTACACTTTCCTTTACAGGGTTTCCCTCAAACACATAGTATCCAATCTTTTGTCTGTAAATCCTTTCAAAGTCTGATATAAGGCTGTTCCTTTCCTTTAAAGCCTCTTCCTCTTCAACTCCCCTTAACTCTTCTGGCATAACCCCAAAAATTGCCTCAACAGGTATCCTTAACATTCTGGAAAGCTCCATACCCATCTCAAGGGTGTATGCAGGCTCAGGTGTGTTTAGACTTACAACTATACCTTTGTATGGGAAGCTACCTTTGGTTAAAAGGAAAGGCTTTGTAGCCCTTTTAAAGATATTTCTCAGGTAAAACCAGCCTATTACAGGTTTATACTCAAATGGTATACCAACAACCCCTATACTATCCCCAACTTGGAAAAGCTCTGCCTTTTCACTAACAGGCTGTTTAATCTCAAAGTTATCAACCACTTCTTTAATGTATTCAATATCATCACTGATGTTGTAGTTTCTGTAAGGGTAGATAAGTAGCTTGTTAGCCTTTGTGTTTTTCTTTAGGTAGGCTGTCTCCTCAAAATCCCTTTTATACTTTTTGTGGTAGACGGTGGCAAAGTTTTCACCAAACTGTAATGGAAACTGTGGTATACCTTTTAACAGTATGTTTACAAGGTTTTCCAATACCTTAGGGTCGCCTATTATAACAACCTTGTCCCCTACCTTTATCCTCTCTTCCCCGTCTGGGATAATTAGCTCACCGTCCCTGTATATTGCGGCAATTCTCCACCTTGAGGGTTTAAGGTATTTCAGCTTCCTGTCTACCAGATGGGAACGGGCTAAAATATCAACCTGTATAATCTCCCCTTTACCAAGCCCTATGTTTATAGCTGTTTTGAAGTTTCTCTCTATCTTTGACAGGACAATGGATTTAACAATCTCTATTGGGTTTATTATCTCAACATTGTATTTCTCTATCTTTTCAAGGTTCTCTTCTTCGTAAACAAAGGCAAGGATAGGTATATCAAGCTCAAAAACCTCCCTTGCTATCCTGCAAATCTCAAGGGTAATATCAAAATCCCTTACAGTTGAGATAATATAACTGATACTTTGGAGTGGTAGCTTTTTCCAAGTTAGTATACTTGATGCGTCTGCTGTGATAAGTGTTATATCCCCTTTGTCCCTGAACCTTTCCTTTAGCTTTTCTATCTTTTGCTGGTCTATATCAACCCCTATTACAGCCCAGTCTTTGGAAAGGCTCTCAAGTATCTTTTCCCCAAATATCCCAAGCCCAAATATTACAATGTAGTTTTTATCCTGCTGGTTTCCCAACTTAGTTAACCTTCTAAAATTTATCCTTCAAGTACCTTTGAAAGTAGCTGGTTAACCAGTTTAGGGTTTGCCTTTCCTTTTGTGGCTTTCATAACTTGTCCTACAAAGAAGCCAAGGAGTTTTTTGTTCCCGGCTTTATACTTTTCAACCTCTTCTGGGTGTTTATCTATTATTTCCTGTATTATCTGTTTAATCTGTCCTTCGTCCGAAACCTGTTTTAAGCCTTTTTCCTCTACAACTTTTATAGGCTCTTTACCAGTTTTAAATACCTCTTCAAATACCTGTTTTGCTATTTTTGAGGATATATCCCCTTTGTCTATAAGCTGGACTATCTGGGCTATATGTTCAGGCTTTACAGGGCTGTCCTGTATCTGTATCCCCTCTTCGTTTAGTTTTCCAAGTAGCTCGTTTATAATCCAGTTTGCTATAGATTTTGGGTTTTGTGGGTATGTTTCCACCGCTTTTTCAAAGAATAAAGCCCTGTCCTTGTCTGCTACAAGAACCTCTGCGTCGTATTCTGTCAGTTTAAGCTGTTCAACATACCTTTTTTCCTTCTCATCAGGTAGCTCAGGTAGGGCTTCTTTAATACTGTTTATATACTCCTGTGTAATCCTTACAGGTATAAGGTCTGGGTCTGGGAAGTATCTGTAATCGTGGGCTTCCTCTTTACTACGCATACTGAAGGTTTTCCCTGTTTTTTCATCAAATAACCTTGTTTCCTGAACTATCTCCCCACCTTTCCTAAGTATCTTTGCCTGTCTTTCTATCTCATACTCTATAGCTTTTTGGACAAAACGGAAGGAGTTTATATTTTTTATCTCAACCTTTGTTCCAAATTTATCACTTCCCTTTTCCCTAAGGGAGATATTAACATCACACCTTAGCTGTCCCTTTTCCATATCTGCATCTGATACACCTATGTATCTCATTATGTTTCTCAGTTTCTCCAGATAAAGCCTTGCCCCAACTGGGGAGTGTATATCCGGCTCAGATACAATCTCCATTAAAGGTGTTCCTGCCCTGTTAAGGTCTACATAGGAGTATTGCCCTTGGTGGATTGTTTTCCCTGCGTCCTCTTCCATATGTAATCTGTGTATCCTAATCCTTTCTGTTTTGCCATCTACTTTTATATCTATATAACCGTTGGTAGCCAGAGGTTTGTCATACTGGGAAATTTGGTATCCCTTCGGCAGGTCTGGGTAAAAGTAGTTTTTCCTTGCAAAAACAGATAGGTTGTGAACTTCACAGTTTAGGGCTAAAGATGCTTTTACTGCATACTCAAGGGCTTTTTTATTTAAAACCGGTAAACTACCGGGTAGTGCCATACACACTGGACAAACATTTGTGTTAGGTTCTGCCCCATACTCCACTTTACAGGAGCAGAAGCATTTTGTTTTTGTTGCCATCTGAACATGGACTTCAAGTCCTATAACCGGTTCAAACTCCACTTTAAACACCTCTCTGTATTTTTAAGTCGCTAAAATTTTAAAGCTGTTTTGTCTCAATTTCAATTTGAAATTCAGCCAAGATATAGATTTTAATATTTAGTTAATAATTTTAGACAGCTTTAAACTTTTTAGAGGGAAGAGGGTTGTTTAGTAAACTTTCCCCAAGGGTAAAAACCGCTTTGTATGTAGGGTCTGTATTTATCCTTTCTATATCGTTGATTATAGTTTTTATCTCCCTGACTATAGCTTTTATTGATT
>JAADEV010000038.1 GCA_013153295.1 Aquificota bacterium
GAAACTTTATGTTAGATACACAGATGATATGGTTACAGACCTTGAAAGGTTCCAAAAAATAATCACAAGGGGTGAAAGCTGATGAAAAAGGTTTACGAAAAACCGGTAATAACAAGGTTAGAAACAGGCTTTATGAACAAATTTGGAAAGTCTCCCTTTTACTCAAGGAAGGTTAGACAGGATATTGATGGGGTGCCTATAGAAAGGTTAGTGGAGGAGTTCGGTTCACCACTTTTTGTTTACTCAGAAAGACAGCTAAGGGAAAAATACAGACAGGTTTACAACGCATTTGCATCAAGGTATCCAAATGTCCAGTTTGGCTGGTCTTACAAAACAAACTACCTACAGGCTATATGTTCAGTTTTACATCAGGAAGGGGCGATAGCTGAGGTTGTTTCAGCGTTTGAGTATGAAAAGGCAAGGAAGCTGGGAATAGAGGGTAAAAATATAATTTTTAACGGACCCCATAAACCTATAGAGATACTGGAGGTTGCCGCATCTGAAGGGGCTATGATACATATAGACCATTTTGATGAGATTATAGACCTTGAGCAGGTGGCAGATAAGTTAGGTAAGCAGATAAAAGTGGCTATTAGGCTTAATATGGACACAGGGATACACCCACAGTGGAGTAGGTTCGGCTTTAATCTGGAAAACGGACAGGCTTTAGACGCTGTAAAAAGGATAGCAAGTGGCGGAAAGCTGATACTTAACGGGCTACACTGCCATATTGGGACATTTATACTTGAGCCTGAGGCATACGCAATAGAAGTGGAAAAGATGGTTAAGTTTGCATACCAAGTGGAGGATAACTTTGGGTTTAAGATTGAGTATATAGATATAGGTGGAGGTTTCCCTTCTAAAAACAGGCTTAAAGGGACATACCTACCCCCTGATGTGGTAGTCCCACCTGTAGATGAGTTTGCAGAGAAGATAACCCAAGCCCTGTATTCAAACCTTAGACCGGGGGATTTCCCAAAGCTGGTGCTTGAAACTGGAAGGGCAATAGTAGATGAGGCTGGATACCTTATTACAACAGTATTTGCCTCTAAAAGGCTACCTGACGGTAGGAAGGCTTACATTGCAGATGCAGGGGTAAACATACTGTTTACAGCCTTCTGGTATAAGTTTAACATTGAGATAGACCGTCCAGTCCAAGGGGCAAACGAGCCATCTGTTATATACGGTCCCCTGTGTATGAATATTGATGTTATAGATGAAGGTAGCCTGCTACCACCACTTGAAAGGGGAACAAGGCTTATATTCTCCCCAGTTGGAGCTTACAACAATACCCAATGGATGCAGTTTATAGAGTATAGACCTAATGTGGTGATGGTTATGGAGGACGGTTCTGTGGAGCTTATAAGGGAAAAAGAGGATATTACAGATATAGAAAGAAGGGAAAGGCTACCGGAGAGACTTAAGGTTAAATGAAGGCAGTTATAGAAAATATAAAAGCCATCCTCAGTAGTTATTCTGATATTTTCTTTATAGAAAGTTATGTGGTGGGGGGTATTCTACTCCTTGCCACATTTTTAAACCCTAACCTTGCTATTGCAGGTATTATATCCGTCCTGTCTGCATACTTTTTTGCAAAATTCCTGAAGATGGAAAAAACCTTCCTATCATCAGGTTATTACACATACAACTCACTACTTGTTGGGCTGTCTGTAGGATACCTGTTTAAGATAACCCCCCTTACAGTTTTCTTTACAATAACATCTGGGATAATAACCCTTGTTTTTTCAATAATGCTTTACAACATATTCTCATACTACTTTAGACTGCCTATCCTAAGTTTGCCATTTGTTGTTATCAGTTCAACTATATACCTTGCAGTTGTAAACTACTCTAACCTGTTTGTTTCCTCACTTTACCCACATATAAAGCTGTCATTTATAGAGACATACATGCCACTGTGGGTAAGTGGATACCTAAAATCCTTAGGGAGTATACTGTTTCTACCTGATGTGGCTGTAGGGCTACTTATCGCCCTTATCCTCCTGTTTGTTTCAAGGATACTTTTTATGCTTTCACTACTTGGATACTATAGTGGGACTATTGCCTCAGCCTTACTTACAGGTTCTTTCCAGCAGGCGTTTAACGACCTCAGCCATTTTAACTTTATACTAATTGCAATGGCTTTAGGGGGAGTTTTCCTTATCCCGTCTATAAAATCCTACTTTGTTTCTGTAGTGGCTGTTTTATCATCAAATATACTACTTTCAGCTGTAAAAACATTCTGGGCTTTATACTCTATACCTGCCTTTACACTGCCGTTTAATTTTATAACGCTACTTTTTATATACGTCCTTGGATTAGTAGGTTTCCCGCTGGTGGCAAAGGTTATAAGGAGAACACCTGAGGAAACACTTGACTTTTACCTTACAAATCTAAAGAGATACAGAGGTTATGATACATCTATACACCTGCCCTTTGTTGGACAGTGGACTGTTTGGCAGGGATTTGACGGTAAATGGACACACAAAGGAAGTTGGAGATACGCTTACGACTTTGTTATCACAGATGAGGAGGGGAAAACATACAGGGGAGAGGGATACCAGCTTACAGACTACTACGCATACAGAAAGCCTGTTTTGTCCCCTACAAGGGGTAGGGTGGTAAAGGTAGTTTCTGACCTACCTGACAACCCAATTGGACAGGTTGATAGGGAAAACAGCTGGGGTAATCTGGTAATAATCCAAAGTGATAAAGGGTTTTATGTGGAAATATCCCATTTTGCCCAGTATTCAATAAAAGTTAAGGAAGGGGACTGGGTGGAGGTAGGTTCATTTTTAGGGTTGTGTGGGAACTCTGGATACTCCCCACAGCCACATATACATATACAGGTTCAGTCCTCACCTGAGATAGGGGCTTACACCATACCCTTTAGCTTCAGTAGTTATATCTCTGAAAACAGGTTTTACTCAAATGACTTGCCTAAAGAAGGACAGGTTGTTGAGCCTGCATACCCGGACAAATCTTTAGAGCTTAAAATGACCTTTATCTTAGACTACCAGTTTGAGTATGAGATTTTTGAAAATGGACAGAAAAAGGGCGAGCTTGTTATGGTTGTTGAGATGTCCCCAGACGGCACATTTTACTTTAACAGCGGAAAGGGAAAGTTATACTTTGGTAAAAGGGACGGCACATTTTACTTTTACAGACTTGATGGGGAGGACAGATACCTAAAGGCGTTGTTTATGTCCCTTCCACGGCTACCGTTAACATACAGGGAAGGCTTACAGTGGGAGGATTACATACCTATTAGGATAGTTATACCACCACTTAGGAAATCCCTGATACTTTTCCTTTCTTCCTTTTACCATAACTTTGCCACAATACAGTATACAGGTAAGTGGGTTTCTGAAAACAAAATAAAAGGTAAAGTAAAAGCCCCTATGTTAAATGTAGAAAAGGAAGCTACTGTAGTTCTTGACGAGGTTAAAGGTATCTCATCTGTTGAGATAGACGGTATACAGCTAAAACTAAAGGGAATAAAATACACTAAGGAGGAGCAGTGATGAAAAAAGGCTTACTGATTTCAGCTATCCTGTGTGGATTAGCCACATCAACAATGGCACAGAACATACTGGTAAACACATCTGTTTACACAGGATACACAGACTACAGCAGTTCAATAGTAAAGGATAACGGCTACATAGTAGGGTTATACACCTACATTGGGGTAGGATTACACCACTCCTTAGAGGCAGAGTTTGATTTTACAAAGATAAACTACCAATCCTCAGGTAGTCTGAAACAGTTTGACGGAACATTACTTTACACATACTACTTTTTAAATGGGGACAAGGTAAAGGTAGCTACACACTACATCGCCAGTGATGACGACGCTACAGATGGGGGAGTGGTAGGTGTTTTAGGATACGAAAAGTATATAAACCCAAAACTACAGGTATCCGTTGAAGGGGCGGTTTCCTACTACAACGACTACCAGATAGAGAAAACCTATATTAAACAGGAAACAACAAAAATGTGGTTTAGAAACCAGACAACTACCACCACAGAAACAACCACATCAACAGGGCTGACAGTTTACCAAGTATCCCCAGCGTTTGTTTACCGTATTGGAGGATTATCACTTAAAACTAAAGGGTATTACATAAAGCTGTCTGACAGTGCAGGATTTGGTAAAGACTTCTCCTCTGTGGAAGAAACTATAACATACGCAAAGGGCAGTTTTGTTGCAGAGGCTTACGGCTGGGTAGGTAGACAGGAATTTGTTATAAAAAACGGTGGATTTGTTGTATACAACCTTTCAGAAAAGTATAAAAGTGGCTTTGGGGCTTCCTTAAAGTTTATACCAACTACAAACTCCTTTATGAAAGTAGGGGTAAACAGGGAAAGGTTTGACGAGATAGACAACGATGAGACTACAAGTAGCACCACATTTTACTTCTTTGGAGGTGTAAGTTTCTAAAGGAGGTAGGAATGTTATTTATAAGGGCTTTGGTTCTTTCAGTTTTTGTATTCACATTTAGCTTTGCCCTTGATTATGAGGATATAAAAAGGTCTTACTACAGGTCTTACCAGTATGAGAAGGTAGGGGATTACGAAAATGCTATAAGGGCGTTGGCTTTTGTTTACAGCCAGTATCCAAATGAATATACAATAAACCTACGGCTTGGCTGGTTATACTATCTGGCAAAGAAGTATGCAAACTCTATCTTCCACTACGAAAAGGCAATAATGGCAATACCAACATCTATAGAGGCAAGGTTAGGGTATTTACTTCCCCTACTTGCAAAGGGGGATTACTCCCTTGCGGAAAAGGTATGCTACCAGATACTAAACAAGGATTACTACAACTACTACGGAAACCTAAGGTTAATCTACGCCTTAAAATACCAGAGGAAGTATAAAACAGCCTACGAAGTGGCATCTAAGATGACAGCAATATACCCAACAGATGTGAACTTTTTAACAGAGTTGGCTGTAGCGTCCTACTACTTAGGGAAAAGGGATTTTGCAAAGAAGCTGTTTAAGGATATTCTGATACTTGACCCTGAGAACAAAACAGCAAAAAGGTTTTTAAGGTATCCATAGGGGGTTGCCCCTCCCCTTTTTTCATTTTTTACTGGATTAGTTTTGCCAAAATTGGGTTTGCAACAATCATCTCAGCAACAAGACTGTTTAAAGTGTAAAGGATTATATGGAGGACACAGGCTAATATATAGCCTTCCCCTCTCAGGAAGTTTAATCCCCTAAACAGGACAACAAAGCTGTATAACAGCCCAACGCTACTTAGTATCCTTGCAGGTTGGTATATATCAACAATATCAGACAGCCATATTGGAATATTCACAACAGTATAAACAGAAAGCATCTTACTAAAGGGTATCTTTAGGATTTTACTTAAAACAGCGGAGAAAACAACAACTACAGCTAAATCAAGTATATAAGTGGTAATACTGTATAAAAGGGCTTTCTGCCAGCTGTGTCCAGTTTGGGTTGTTATACTGTAAAAGGACAGAACAGGACCTATTAACGCAAATGTTATCCCGTATCTAAAGAATACCTGCCACCCACCAAGGGAGACAGGATAACCCCAATCCCCACTTAAACCAAAAACCAGTTTCAAAATTTTCATAGCAAATAAACTGAAAATTTTTAGCTGTGAATAGTATAACACTGTGATAAAGGTTGCTTTTAAAAAAGAATGTGCAATATAATTGACATTATATTTTACAATGCAATATACAAAAATAAAGGATATTGCAAAATGGATAAAAAACTAATTTTCGGTGATGAGGAAATAGTGCAGATAGAAGGTTTCCCCTCATACGGGGTAAGTAATAAAGGGTATATATACAAAAACTTTAATAAAGGTCTTCTGCCGGAAAGCTACAAAGGGTTTAGAATGAGAACCTACAAAAACAAAAAGGGATACCATACAGTCCAACTATCAAACAGAGGTAAAAGAAAAGTATTTCTACTCCATCGCCTTGTAGCAAAGTATTTTCTACCTAACGAAAAGGGATACAAATATGTAATACATAAAGACGGGAACAAAGATAACAACTCGGTGGACAACCTCCAATGGTCTCAAACCTCTGAAAGGAAGGGAAACGAAGTAATAGAAGATAAAATACTCCAAATGTTAGAAAAGGGATACCCTGTTCGAAAAATAGCAAAGGAGTTAGGTATAAGTGAAAGCAAAGTAAGGGCAGTTAAAAGTAAGAGGGAGGTTTTAACTGTATATATATTAAAAGAAGAAAAGGATAGACTTCTACAAATAGCTAAAGAAAACGGCTACTCCCTATCCCAACTTTTACAACAGGTAATCAAGGAATTTTTGAACAACAGTTAGCAGCAACATGTTATTATTTTTATAATTATAACAAGTATGGACATCTTACTGAACCATAATAAATCACTGGAGGTTTTACCTTGGACAGGGAGTATAACTTTAAAGAGATAGAGGAAAATCTAATAAAAGAATGGGAAGAAAACAAGGTATTTAAAAC
>JAADEV010000012.1 GCA_013153295.1 Aquificota bacterium
ATACTTTCCTCAATAAAACTACAACCTGTGAGGAGGCGGCTTGGGAGTTGCCAAGCTCCCCTAATTTTTCGTAGGTTTTTCCTTTTATAAACACATCTTCAGGGTTTATACCAAGGATTTTTGCTGTGTTTTGGATTATCTGTTGGCGGTATGGTAGTAGCTTTGGCTTCTGTAGAATAACAAATCCGTCTACATTTACAACTGTATATCCTTTAGATTTAACTATCCTTAATGCCTCTTTTACAAATATACTACTGTCTACCCCTTCCCATTTCTCGTCTGTATCTGGGAAAAGCTGTCCAATATCCCCTTCCCCAACTGCCCCAAGTAAGGCGTCTGTTAATGCGTGGAAAAAAATATCCCCATCAGAATGGGCATCAAAGCCAACATCTGAGGGTATCTCAATCCCCCCTATAACAAGTTTTTTCCCTTCTTTTAGCCTGTGTATATCAAAGCCTATTCCTACCCTGAACATCTGTTATTTCCAGTCTAACTTTTCCCTGAGTATATCAAAGTAGTTTTTGTTAGGTGTCCTTACCAGATATGCGTAATGTGGAGACTGTTTTACCACTATTTTGTCCCCATACTGTAGCTGTGTCCCTTCCTGTCCATCAAGGGTAAGCCAAGCGTCTTTCTCCTTTGCCACCAGCTCTATTGTTATAGGCTCAAAAGTTGGTAGGATTAACGGTCTGTCTGTTAATGTGTGGGGGCATATTGGAACTACTAAAAAAACCTCCATCATAGGGTAAACGATAGGTCCCCCTGCTGATAGGGCGTAGGCGGTGGAACCGTTGGGGGTTGATATAATAATCCCATCACCGTTGTAAGTTGTGATGTATGTATCCCCTTGGTAAACAGCTACATCAACAATCCTTGCAAGTATAGCTTTGTTAACTACCACATCGTTTAAAACATCTGCTTCCAGTATCTTTTTGCCGTCCCTTATAAGTGATGCCCTTAACATCATTCTCCTTGAGAGGCATAGGGGCTTGGACAGTATATCCTCAAGCTGTTCAAAGGCGTCCTCTGCATTCAGCTCTGTAAGGAAACCAAGTCTACCTAAGTTTATCCCTAAGACAGGTAGTTTGTATTTTGAAACCCTTCTGGTGGCTATTAAAAGTGAACCGTCCCCCCCAACGACTATCAGTAGGTCTGTGTTTTTCATATTCTCTTCATTTTCAAGCTCTGCAAGGTTCTCAAAAATCTCCGTTTCTATTGCGTGGCTTGTTAGCCAGTTTTTAAGGCGACGGGAAAACTCCCGTGCCTCATCACTTGCCTTTGTAAAGATATTTATCCTTTTGTAAAAAGGTAATGGCTTCATATCCTATCCCAAGTAATCCTTTGTCCATTCTGGGTAAAGTGGGTATGTATCACACAGGGAGAGGACATCTTCCTTAACTTCCTGTATTACCTTTTCATTGTCTAAGTTTTTCAATACTTTTACTATGTTGCGGGCTATCCTTCTCATATCATCCTCTTTCATACCCCTTGTTGTTAACGCCGCTGTTCCCAGTCTTATACCTGAGGTTATCATCGGTTTTTCTGGGTCAAATGGTATTGCGTTTTTGTTTACTGTGATGTTAGCCTTTCCAAGTGCTTCCTCTGCCTGATTTCCCTTTACCCTAAGTGGTCTTAAATCTACCAATACTATATGGCTGTCTGTTCCACCTGATACTATCCTTAAGCCTTCAGCCTTCAGCTCCTCTGCAAGTGCCTGTGCGTTCTTTACAGTTTGCCTTGCATACTCTTTAAAACTTTCATCAAGGGCTTCTTTAAAGGCTACCGCCTTTGCCGCTATAACGTGCATAAGGGGACCACCTTGTAGCCTTGGGAAAACCCATTTATCTATATCCTTTGCGTATTCCTTCTTTGTTAGTATAAATCCACCTCTGGGACCCCTTAATGTTTTGTGGGTTGTTGATGTTGTAAAGTCTGCGTATGGAACTGGGGACGGATAACTACCACCTGCTATTAATCCGGCGTAGTGTGCCATATCCACCATAAGTAAAGCTCCAACCTCATCTGCAATCTCTTTAAACTTTGCCCAGTCTATAACCCTTGGGTAGGCAGATGCCCCTGCCACTATCATTTTAGGTTTATGTTCCTTTGCCAGTCTGTAGACTTCGTCGTAGTCTATAAGCTCTGTTTCAGGGTTTAAGCCATACTGGACTGAGTTAAAAACTATACCTGATAGGTTTACCTTTGCCCCGTGGGTAAGGTGTCCCCCGTGGTCAAGTCTCATTCCAAGTATTGTGTCCCCCGGCTGTAGCTGTGAAAAGTATACAGCTTGGTTTGCCTGTGAACCTGAGTGCGGTTGGACATTGGCGTGTTCAGCCCCAAAAAGCTGTTTAACCCTTTTTATAGCAAGGTCTTCTGCAATATCCACATACTCACAACCGCCGTAGTATCTTTTAAACGGTAGCCCCTCTGCATATTTGTTTGTTAAAACAGAACCTTGGGCTTCCATTACTGCGTAAGATGTGTAGTTTTCTGAGGCAATCATCTCAAGGTGTTCCCTCTGCCTTCTAAACTCAAGGGAGAGGGCTTTAAATATCTCCGGGTCTTCCTTTTTAATATGCTCTAACAATTACCAGAACCTCCTTACTTTTTTTCTATATCCATTATTAGGTTTACCCTTCTTTCGTGTCTTCCACCTTCAAAATCTGTGGAAAGGAAAACATCTACAATCCCAAGGGCTACATCTATACCTAAAACCCTTGCCCCAAAGGACAGGACATTTGCGTTGTTGTGTTTTCTGGACATTCTTGCCATATACTCATTTGTGCATAAAGCCGCCCTAACACCTTTTACCTTGTTTGCCGCTATAGAGATACCTATACCTGTTCCACATATTACAATACCCCTATCAGCCTCACCTTCAGCAACAGCCCTTCCAACAGCCTCACCGTAAACAGGGTAATCAACACTTTCCTTAGAGAAAGTCCCCTTATCTATTACCTCAAACCCCTTTTCCTGTAGGTGTTTTTTTACAATCTCCTTGTAGTCAAACCCTGCGTGGTCGCTACCAATGGCTATCCTCAAACCTACCTCCTTGACAAAAGTTTGGATTATCACAACTTGTTCACAGAAATATTATACTATTCTTATACTGGAAAAATTTTTATTATTAAAATGGAGGAGACTGATGAAAAAAGCTGTTTTATCATTTACAGCCCTTTGCACTTTATCCTTTTCTGCATTGGCAAAATGTCTGCCACCTAACCAGATAACACCAAAAGCTGTGGAACAGGCTTTATCTAAAGTTGCCAGAGAACCGAAGGTGGACAGTGTTTCCCCAACTCCTATACAGGGGCTTTACGAAGTGGTAATAGAAACACCAAGGGGAAAGGCTGTTTACTATATAGACTGTAGCCTAAACTACCTTGTATCAGGGGAGATTATTGATATAAACCAGAGAAAAAGCCTTACAAGGGAAAGAATGGCTCAGCTACAACAGGAAAAGGCTAAAAAGATGCTTGCTGAACTGGAAAAGAGAATGGGCAAGGAAAAGGTGGAAAAGCTAAAACAGGCTTTAGGTAGTGGTATCGGCTACATAAAGGTTGTTGACCCTGCAAAGCTAAGCCAGATAGATGATAAAGGAAAGGTTGTCTACGGAAACCCTACAGCAAAAACAACTGTGTATGTAATATCAGACCCAGAGTGTCCTTTCTGTGCTAAATTTGATGCTGAGATGTTAAAGGTTCTTAAGAACAGAAACGATGTTAAGTTTGAGGTTATTCTTTTCCCACTGCCAATGCATAAAGAGGCTGAACCTATATCCCAAAATATAATCTGCCAAAAGGATATGAAAAAGAAAAGGGAGATACTTGAGGAGAGTTTTGAAGCTATAAGGAAAAGGGACAGCCAGAAGCTAAAGGAACTGGCAAAATCCTGTGATAAAGCAAAGCCTGTCCTTGAAAAAAATATGCAGATAGTCCAAGAACTTGGTATAAGGGGAACACCGGCTATAATACTGCCCCACGGTGTAGTTATATCCGGATACATACCTGCAGAAAAACTTAACGAGTTGCTGGACGCTGTAAAATGATAAACAAAGTAGAGGGCGGAGACCCCGTCCTCTCTGTAGAAAACCTTAAGGTTTCCTTCCATATAGAAGACCAAACTATTCAGGCTTTAAAAGGTATCTCTTTTGATATAAAGAAAGGGGAGATTGTAGCCCTTGTAGGTGAATCAGGTTCAGGTAAAAGTGTAAGCTGTTATTCAATCCTAAAACTACTTCCTGAATACGCAAAGGTAGAGGGCAAAATATCCCTTAACGGAAGGGTAAAGGAGGAAAACCTCCTACTACTTGATGAAGAGAAGATGAGGCAGATAAGGGGAGATGTTATATCTATGGTTTTCCAAGAACCGTCAGCTGTTTTAAACCCACTTCTTACAGTAGGGGAACAGATTGTAGAAACAATACTTGCCCATAGACAGGTAAGCAGGGAAGAGGCGGTAAAAATAGCATTAAACAGTATGGAAAAAGCCCAAATACCATTCCCAGAAAAAAGGTTTAACCAGTATCCCCACGAGTTATCAGGGGGTCTCAAACAAAGGGTGGCAATAGCCATCGCAATATCTAACAACCCTGATGTTTTACTTGCAGATGAACCGACAACAGCCCTTGACCTTACAGTTTCAGCCCAGATACTTAAACTGTTTTTATCACTTAAAGAGGAATTTGGAATGGGCATACTACTAATAACCCACGACCTTGGGGTTGTTGCACAGGTATCAGACAGGGTTGTTGTTATATACAAAGGTGAGATTGTGGAAAAGGGAGATGTTTTCCAGATTTTTGACAACCCACAACACCCCTACACAAAAAAGCTCCTATCCTCCAGACCATCTTTAGACAAGGTTTTGAAGTAGTTATTTCTTAACCAGATAAGAGGATACCTCCGTTAGAAACTGTAAAAAGTAAGGTAAGGTCTCTTTTAATGTGTGGTATAGCTCCTTTGGGGGAATTTCCTGTGTTGGGTCAGCTAATTTCTCCCTTATACTAACTATTTTTGATACCTTCTCCCCTGTTTCTGGCTTTATGATACCTTCCTCTATTAGCTGTTTGAAACAGTCCTTTGATACCTTCTTTCCCATCTTCCTAAGTATATGCCTGCAAATCCAAAGGGTGCTGTCTGCCATAACAACTGCAAAATACCTTGCCCTGTCTATAAAAAGTGGGTTGTTTTCAAAATCCTCCTCTGTTGTGTTAACAAAGTTTGAGGCTTTCCTTACAGCTGATTTTACCGCTTTACCGTGGTCGTTTAACTTTTTCAGGTTTACAGGTATTTTAAGCTGGGGTTGTTTTTCTTTTAACTCTTTAACAACGGTAGCTAACTCTTTTATAAAGATAGTTGGCAGTGTGTTTACTATCTCTGTGGATAAGGTATAAAGCTGTTCAGGTGGGACTGTCTGCCCCTTTGTGATACTTTCTATATATTCTTTAAAATCCAGTAAAACCCTGTTTATCTTCTCTGAAAAAACACCTTCCTGTATAATCCTGTCTACACAGTTCCCCTTTGTTTTTTCCTTTGTTATTTCCTTTAAAAGGTGGCAGGCTATTTCCTCAAGCTCGTTGTAAGCGGAAATAAGGTAATACTGCGTCCTATCCGGATACATAGGTGTGGACAGGAATACTTCCTTACCAGACTGTAGGATTTTTTTTATTTTTTTCAGGAAAAGGATTAGCTTGGAAGCCTTTTCGTTTAAAAGCTGGGTGTCTAACATCTAATCCCCACTTTCAGAAAGTTCATACTCTAAATCCTTTTTTATATTTGATATGTTAAATATATGTTTTTCTATTCTGTTTCTCAGTGATACCAGATAGTTTTCAAACTCTTTTACAAACTTTGTTTCCCTCTTTATCAAGGACACTATTGTGTTTTCTGTGGTTGATAATGTTTTTACTATCTTGCTTTTCACCGCTGGGATTATCAAGTCTATACTTTTCTCCACATCTTCCCTTATTTTACCCCTAACATCTTTTACAAATTTCCTTAGGTAGTATTTGTTAAAGTAAGCACTGTCTATAAACCCTGCAACCACAATAACAAGCCCAAGGAGGGCTATTATCTCTTTAACTAAAAGTGGGGCTGAGATAACTAAACTTGCCACCACAAGGGCGATACCTGTAAAGATAAAGGCTAAAAACCTTTTACTGGTAAAGTTTGCCACAATAATATCCATTTTACTGATACTTCCCCCAACCTCACGGAAATACTTACTAACATCTGGTAGTGTGTATGCAAACTTATATTTAGTTATATCTGTGTTTTCAAGTATCTTTTTTATCTCTTCTAATATTTTTCCCCTTGTGTCTCTACTTTTTATGTATACCTGTAGGTAGCTTGCCAGCTCATCAAGTAGCTTTTGTTTATAGCTTTTGAACACATTGTTTATCTTTTCTGTCCCATTTTCTGCAAGGTATATATTTAACTCCTTTTCTATACCTTTCAAAAAGTTTA
>JAADEV010000052.1 GCA_013153295.1 Aquificota bacterium
ATATGGCTATAGTTAGTAGGATTAATCCTATTAATGAAAGGAGTATGCCTATATAAGGGATAAAAAAAACTGACAGGAAAGCTGAACCAAGTCCTGCTAAAATTTTTGCGTCTTTAATGGACATTATTTCCTCTCCCTACTTATCAAAATTTAACAGTTCTAATATTATAGAAAATTAAAAAGACAGCCTAAAAGACTAAATCTATTTCTTACTTTCCTTATACACGCAGAGGATACGCTGTAGGCTGGTTATAAAAGCGCCTACTGTGATTATGTAAAGCCCTACTACTGGGTAGTTTAGAAGTAGGGATACTATAAGGACTATAGACCTTTCTGGTCTTTCCATTATGCCAACCTTACAGTCTATACCAAGCCCCTCAGCCCTTGCCCTTGTGTAGCTAACAAGGAAGGAAAACATTACTGCCCCCACACCAACCCAGAAAACAGTAGGGTTATCCCTGTATAAGAAAACAATACTAAACAGTGGTAGTAGGTCTGAAACCCTGTCTACAACAGAATCAAGGAAAGCCCCGAAAACAGAACCTTTGCCATACCTTCTGGCTAAAGCACCGTCAAGGGCATCACACAGATTGCCAAGTATAAGTAAAACAGCCCCTACAAATAAATCCCCCTTTGCTATAAATACAGACGCTACACCGACGGTAAACATACCCCCAATGGTAAGCATATTAGGGGATACCCTTAACTTATACAGTGTATCTATAACTGGGGATACTACTTTTTCAAAGGTTGGCTTAATCTGTTTAATTACCTGCCCCATAAAACTCCCTTACCTTTTTTATAAACCTTTCTACCTTTTGTAAATCCTTTAATCCCGGTTTTATCTCTAACTTTGATGAGGCGTCAACACCGTAAGGTTTAACCTGTTTCAGTATCTCTGTTATATTCTCCTCTGATAAGCCACCTGATAGGACTGTTTTTGGAAAAAGGGAAACTACCTCCTTTGCCAGATTAGGGTTTATCCTTTTTCCTGTTCCGCCGTATTCTGTAGGGGAGTAGGCGTCTATAAGCACTGTAAAGCCTTCTTTATAAAAAGGTTGTATCTTAGTTATATCCCCTTTATCTTTTATTCTAAAAGCCTTTATTACCCTGTCCTTTGGGAATTGTAGGGCAAACTGTATATCCTCATCTCCGTGTAGCTGGATAAAATCTACAATGTTTAGGAGTTTTTCAACTGTTTCTTTATTTGGGTTTACAACAACTGCCACAGATTTTGCCTTTCCTTTTATACTTGAGGCTATACTTTGGATTTTAGATAGGGGTATGTGGCGGGGGCTTTTTTCAAAATGTATCATACCTATATGTGTAGCCCCTAACTGGGCTATCTTTACCCCCTGTTCCTCTGTTGTAATACCACAAATCTTTATGAAATCCATACTTCTTTTATCTGTTTAATGTAGATTTTAAGTAGCTTTTCTCCGTTTGCCTTTATCTCTATAGCCTTTAGCTTTCCATTTTCGTATATATACTCTGCTTCAAAATCCCCGTAAACTACCTTTTTTAGTTTAGGTTCACCGTCAAGGCTGTATACAAACCTTGTGTCTTTGGTGTTTACTATTAAAAACTTACCTTCACAGGTATACTCTGCGTCCTCTGGGATTTTCGGTCTGCCTGTTAGTAAATCCCTAACATCAAAGGGCATTTTTATACCTAAGTAATCCATATAAATGTCTGTGTCCTCTGAACAGACCTCACCTTTGTCTGGGGCTTGTAAACAGATTGTATCCCCTTGATACTTTACTGTTAAAACCTTTCTGCCTATTGGGGGGTAAAAATCCAGTTTTGTTTCCTTCCCTACAACCCCTGTAAACTTAAGGTATATTCCCTTTAAGACTATTCCCCCTTTAACCTGATAATCCTTTTTAGCAGTGGAAAGGGCTTTTACTTTACCAAAGTTCATAGCACAGAACATAGAGGGCTTTCCCTTCAGTGAACAGGAAAACTGGGAAAACAGCCCTAAGCCTATAACTAAAACTACCAAAGCCTTAAGTATCCCCATTTTCCAACTCCCTTATCTTTTGGAGAATACGGTCTTTCAGTCCCTTTTCCCCTTCCTTCCCAGTTTTTTGTATTATCTCCAACGCCTTTTTATACAGTTTAAGGGCTTCTTCCTTTTTTCCCAATGCCTCTAAAACTTCAGCTAAATGTTCTGTTATAACAGGGTCTTCTGGCATTTTTTCGTGGGCTTGTTTAAGTAGTTTGTAAGCCCTCTGGTAATCCCCTTTTTTAAAGTATCCCCAACCGAGGCTGTCTATATATGCCGGGTTGTTAGGGGAGAGTTTTAGGGCTTTTTTTACCAGTTCTATACCTTTGTCTATATCTATTCCCCTGTTTATGTAGGAGTATCCAAGGTAGTTAAGGGCGTCTGGGAAGTTAGGTCTTATTTTAAGGGCTTCTTTTAGATACTTTTCTGCCTTTTCCCACTGGTCAAGGTTGTCGTAGTATATTGCCAGATAGAAGTATGGAAGGTAGTCGTCCGGTTTTAACTCCTTTGCCTTTAGGGCATACTGTATTGCCTTTTGTAGGTTGCCCCTTTCCTCCTCCACCTCAGCCATTGCCAGATAAACTCTATAATCCTGTGTCAGCTGGTAAATTCTTTTTAAAACATCTATTGCCATATCGTATTCTTTTAGTTTTGTGTAAACCTCAGCAAGTCTGTATAACAGTTCTACATCGTTTGGGAAGTAGTCCAACGCCTTTAGATACATCTCTTTAGCCAGTTGATACTCCCCAATATCCTCATACGCAAGTGCCAGTATCCTTATTAATGTTTGGTTGTTTGGATTTTCTACTAACTTTTCCTCTATCTCCTTTATTATCTCTTTAGATTTGCCCATTTTTATGTAAAGGAGATACTTTTTATACCAAAAGTCTGGGATATCCGGTCTTAGCTTGGTAAGTTTGTCTATTATCTGTTTTGCCTTTTCGTTTTGTTCTGTTAAAACATATATTTGGAATAGGCTTTCCAGTGCTTTAAGGTTGTCCGGGTCTTTTTCAAGTATCTGTTTGTAAAGTTTTTCTGCTTTGTCCAAATCCCTTTTTTGGTAGTAAAGGTCAGCAAGTAGCATTATATAAGCTGGTTTTTTACTTACTGCCACCGCCTTTTCCAGATACTTTACAGCTGAGTTTATATCCCCTTTCTCTACAGATAGAACCCCAAGGGCAAAGTATAAACTCCCTTTATCCGGGTTTTCTTTTAGTATCTCTTTTATTATTTTTTCTGCTTTTTGTATCTGGTTTTTCCTTTTGTAAAACCTGATTAATTTTGACAGGAGATACTCGTTATCTGGGAAGTTTTTAACCCCTTCTATAAGTAGTTTTTCTGCCTTTTCCTCCTCTCCTACCTGTTGGTATAGTATAGAGAAGTAGTCGTAGTAGAAAGGGTCTTTTTTAAATTTTCTTTTGTAATACTGGTCTATTATTTTTTTTGCCCTTTCTTTGTCTTTTACCAGAAATGCCAATGCAACCGCTTCCTGATATAGACTTTCTAACTCTGGGGCTTGTTGGACTGCCTTTTCACAGTATTGTAGGGCTATATCAGGTTTATTTTTGTTTTTTGCGTGGATACAGGCTACATAGTAATAGTATATATTTTCCTCACCTTTATAGGTCTGGGTTTTGTTCAATGGGGCGCAGGATACAACCCCGCTGATAAACAGTGTAAAAAGGAGTTTTTTCATTTCCGTTTACCTTTTTCTTACTATTAATACAGATGTGGGGGCGTTTCTAACCAGTTTCATTGCTGTGCTTCCAAGGAAAAACCTTTTTATATCCTTCCTCTGCCTTTTCCCTACTGTTATCAGGTCTGCCCCTTCTGAGTTTCTTAGTATTACTTCCACTGGGTCGCCCTTTTCTATGGCTACTTCCACATTAACCCCTTCCTGTTGTAGCTTCTGCCTAATATCCTCAAGTAGCTGTATCTTCCTGTTTAGGACTGCTTTGTATACATCTTCAAAATGGGCAAAAACCTCCTCTGTGTCCCCGTGGATAACCTTTAGCTTTGCCCCTGTTTTTTTGGCAATCTCTGTGGCTGTTTCCAACGCCTCTATAGAGTTTGGCAGGAAATCATAACCACAGACTATACTGTTTATTCCCTTTGACAGGTCTTTTTTTACCACAAGGACGCTATTTCTGGCTTTGTTTATTACCTTTTCCGTTTCTGTTCCTATAGGGTGGTATGTTCCCTTTCCTGCCCCTACCACAGTAAGGTCGTAATCTCCACTTTCAGCTGTTTCCAGTATCTCCTCTGCTATATCCCCTACTTTTACTGTGTATGCTGTTTTTATCCCCTCTGTTGATGATACCTTTTGGGCAAGCTGTTTTAGTTTTTCTTCAGCTTCCTGTGTAATCCTTTCTATCTGGTATGAGATATTTATCAGGTCTGCTGGGTCAAAAAGCCCCTCCCCATCTTCATCTATGGGAAAGAGGCTGTTTTCTATAATGTGGATTAGTTTTATCTGGCTGTTAAACAGTTTTGCCAGTGTTATAGCAGTTTGTAAAATCTGGTCTGTGTCTTGGTTAAAATCCACAGCTACCAGAATTTTTTTAAACTGCATTTACTATTCCCCTGTTAGTCTGTCCTTTGCATACTCCATTAATCCCCCTGCTTCAAAAACCTTTTTAAGGTCTTCAGGTAGGGGTTTAAATGTATACTCCTTCCCTTTTGTTTTGTTTATTATCTTCCCTGCGTCAAAGTCTATCTCTACCTCGTCCCCTTCTTCTATCTCTTTTGCCGCTTCAGGGGCTTCCACAATAGGTAGGGCTAAGTTTATTGCGTTTCTGTAAAAAATCCTTGCAAATGACTGGGCGATTATTCCCCCTATTTCTGCCCCTTTCAGTGCCAGTGGGGCGTGTTCCCTTGATGAACCGCAACCGAAATTTTTACCTGCAACGATAATATCCCCTGCTTTAACTTTTTTTGGAAACTCTGGGTCTGCATCTTCCATAACGTGTTTTGCCAGTTCTTTAGGGTCTGTGGTAATAAGGTATCTGGCAGGTATTATCTCATCTGTGTTTATATCATCTCCAAACTTCCATACCTTACCTTGTATTTTCAACTATATAAACCTCCTGACTTTATTTTTTTTCCATAATAACACAAAATATTGGTTATAGAAAACAAAGGTTTAAGGGGTATGTGCTATGAAGATTTACTTTTTTGGGATTGAGGATTGGGAAAAATTACACCTTGAGAGAAAACTTAGGGAGTTAAAGGTTGATGGTGAGGTTTTCTTTTATAAAGAACCTTTAGATGAGACCACTGTAGATTTGGCAAAGGACGCAGAGATTGTAAGTGTTTTTATATACTCTAAGCTAACAAAGGAAGTTATAGACCAGATGCCAAACCTTAAGCTGATAATAACAAGGTCTTCCGGGTATGACCATATAGATGTTGAGTATGCTAAGAAAAAGGGTATACAGGTAGCTTACATACCTGAGTATGGTAATAACACTGTTGCAGAGTATACCTTTGCGTTAATACTGGCTTTAGCCAGAAAGTTTAAGCCTATGATTGAGTTAATATCCCAAGGTATTTTTACCAGAGAGGGGCTTATGGGTATAGATATTATGGGTAAAACTATTGGTATTGTGGGAACAGGTAGGATAGGTTCCTATGTGGCAAAGATAGCCCACGGATTTGGTATGAAGATACTGGCTTATGACAGGGCAAAAAACAAGGAGTTAATAGAAAAGTATGGGGTTGAGTATGTAGGCTTAGAGGAACTTTTAACAAGGTCTGATATTGTAACTGTCCACCTACCTTACAATAGGGCAACCCATTACTTGATAAATAGGTTTAATATAAAGCTGATGAAGTTAGACGCTATGCTTATTAACACTTCAAGGGGTGAGGTTGTTGAGTTAGAGGCGATTGTTGAGGCGTTAAAGGAGGGTAGACTTGCCGGTGGTGTAGGGCTGGATACAATAGAAACAAAGCTAACAAGGGAAGAGGAACTTTTAAAGAAAACTGGACTTACAACTTTAAAGCTGAAAAAAGAGGCAGAGGCTAAATATCTACTAAGTCAGGAGAATGTAATTGTATCCCCACACCTTGCGTATTTTACAAAGGACGCATCAGAAAGGATTTTAGACTTAACGGTGGAAAATATAAAGGAATTCTTAGAAACAGGCAAACCAAAAACCCCAGTAGAATAATTTCCACTCTACAAGAGAAGGGTATAGCTTTATGGGTAGATACAGGGTTTTCTACTTTCAGGATTTAGACAGGAAGGAGGTTATAGTCGGCTGTCCTGTGTGCGAGGAGATAGGAAGAAATTTTATAGAACCAGTGGCAGTTATTCTGAAGGAGAGGGATTATCAAAGGTTTGCGGGTTAAACATCAAGACTAATAATTAGGATAATCAATTGGGGTAGGTATAATGAAGTTAGTAATAGAAATATCCAATGAAGAAGTCTGTGAAATAGGTAAGGAAGT
>JAADEV010000119.1 GCA_013153295.1 Aquificota bacterium
TAATACAATTCCGCAATTGTGAAAATAAAAAATTCGCTTGACAACAAAAATCTAAAACTGTATGTTTTGTCAAACAATGTTTTAAAATCAACAAAAGGAGGGATTTCCAATGAAAAGGTTAATGGCAAAGGCTTTAGTTCCTTCTGTTATCACCGCCTCGCTACTGTCAACAAATCCAGCAGACGCAGTTGCAAAGTTCAAAATTAATGATGAAAGTTCTGTATGGGTAAGCCTACTACTCCAGCTAAGGGGGGAATGGATAGAGGACGGACAGGCTGACGGTTCAGGTTGGAGAAGTGATTTTTATATTAGAAGGGCAAGGATACTCTTTGGAGGGAGTATTAACAAGTATGTGGACTTCTTTGTGGAAACAGACAACCCTAATATGGGAAAGGACACTGCTATAAAAGATGATGATGGGAATATTATTGGATACAAAAGCAACAACGACACAAAAACATTTATACAGGACGCTTGGATAAGGCTGAAACTGTCAAAGGAGTTTAACATTGTATTTGGACAGATACTACTGCCATTTTCACACAACAACGCCACAGGGGCAACATCACTACTTGGACTTGATTACAACCTAACTGTAGTGAAGTTCCCACCTACAAGCCATTTTGTATGGAGGGATTACGGAGCTGAAATTATGGGGCTTATCCAGATGCCAAAGGGAAGCCTTGACTACAGATTGGGAATTTTTGATGGTGTGGAAAGTCTTAAAAACCCTACAACAAATGTATGGGTAAACAAAGATGACGACTACAGGATTACAGGTAGATTACAGTATAACCTGTTTGACCCAGAGGGCTTTTACTACAAAGGCACATACCTTGGTAAGAAAAAGGTTGTATCACTTGGCTTAGGTATAGATTACCAGAAGGACGCCGCCGCAGATAACTACGATGCCCCTACAAAGGTAGATGATTACAAGGCTTGGACAGTAGACCTGTTTGTAGACTATCCACTTGAGAACAAAGATGTTATCACCTGTGAAGCAGGTTTTATCAGCTACGATTACGGCAACACAGGAAACCCTAACGACGGTGATGCGGTATACATACAGTTTGGCTACCTTATAAACAAACAGGTTGGAATAGGAAAGGTAGAACCTATATTCAGGTATCAGGACTTTAACTCATCTGTAAAAGACGCAGACCAAAGGGAGTATTACTTTGGGTTTGCATACTGGATAGACGGGTTTAGGGCTAACCTAAAGGCTGAGTATATGATTGATGATGGAGATGGAAAAAAACAAGATGTGGTTTATCTACAAGCCCAAATACTATTTTAAGGAGGTGATAAGAGATGGCTGAACACAAAGATGAGGTTTTACTTAAAGTTAACAAGGTTTACCACCCACCAAAAAGGGTTCTGGAAAAGGCACATATCACAGCTGAAGAGTTTGACAGAATGTATGAAGCCTCCATTAAAGACCCTGAGAAATTCTGGTCTGAGATGGCAGAAAAGGAGATACACTGGTTTAAAAAGTGGGACAAAGTTAGGGAGTGGGAGTTTCCCTACTACAAATGGTTTGTTGGAGGAAAGCTAAATATTACCTACAACTGTCTGGATAGGCACGTGGAAGGGGGAAAGAGGAACAAGGTAGCCTACATATACACCAACGAGGACAACCAAGAGAGAAAGATAACCTACGGCGAACTGCTGGAGCTGGTTAACAAGATAGCCAACGGTCTAAAATCCCTTGGGGTAAAGAAAGGGGATAGGGTTGTTATATATATGCCCCTTGTTATTGAACAGCTTGCCACAATGCTTGCCTGTGCAAGGATAGGGGCTATCCACTCTGTTGTTTACGCAGGGTTTAGTGCAAACGCCCTTAGAATGAGAATAGAGGACGCAAAGGCAAAGGTTGTTATCACCTCCACTTGGACTAAAAGAAGGGGTAAAAA
Source organism: Aquificota bacterium (assembly GCA_013153295.1). Lineage (GTDB taxonomy): Bacteria > Aquificota > Aquificia > Aquificales > Hydrogenothermaceae > Persephonella_A. The sequence goes on from JAADEV010000119.1 coordinate 1,914, forward strand.
GATAGACCTAAAATCTGTGGTAGATGAGGCTGTAGACGGACTTGAGTTTGTTGAAAATATAGTGGTTTTACAAAGGGAAGGTGATGAGGTAGAACTGGAAGAGAAGGAAATAGACTTTTATGAGCTTATAAAAGACCAGTCCCCTGTGTGTGAACCGGAGGTTATGGACGCAGAAGACCCACTGTTTATCCTGTATACCTCAGGTTCAACAGGGAAGCCAAAGGGAGTTTTACACACCACCGGTGGATACAACCTGTATACACATATAACAACAAAGTATGTGTTTGATATACACGACGACGATATATACTGGTGCACAGCTGACCCAGGGTGGATTACAGGACACAGTTATATGGTGTATGGACCCCTCTCTGTAGGAACAACCTCTGTTATAGCAGAAGGGGCACCTGACTACCCAGACCCCGGTAGATGGTGGTCTATAGTTGAAAAATACAGGGTTAACATCTTTTACACAGCCCCAACTGCAATTAGGCTGTTTATGAAGTATGGGGAGGAATGGCCTAAAAAGTATGACCTGTCCTCACTTAGAATACTCGGTTCTGTGGGAGAACCTATAAACCCTGAGGCTTGGATTTGGTATTACGAGGTTATAGGGAACGGTCAGTGTTCAATAGTGGATACTTGGTGGCAGACAGAAACAGGGGGACATATGATAACCACAGTCCCAGCATACCCACAAAAGCCCGGAAAAGCTGGTAAACCATTCTGGGGAGTTGACGCAGATGTGGTAGACAGGGAAGGATACCCTGAAGAGCCAAACAAGGTTGGATACCTTATTATCAAACAGCCTTGGCCTTCTGCATTAAGAACCTGCTGGGGAGAACCTGAAAGGTTTGAAAAATACTGGACAGAGATAGACCATTACTACTTTGCCGGGGACTTGGCAACTAAAGATGAAGATGGATACATAATGATACTTGGAAGGGCTGATGATGTAATAAATGTATCTGGACACAGGATAGGAACTGCAGAGGTTGAAAGTGCCTTAGTATCCCACCCGGCAGTGGCGGAAGCGGCGGTTATAGGAAAACCACACGAGGTAAAAGGGGAAAGTATAAAAGCCTTTGTGATACTTAAACAGGGACACCAACCATCTGAAAGCCTTGTAAAAGACCTGAAAATGCACGTTAGAAGGGAGCTTGGTTCCCTTGCAGTCCCAGATGAGATAGAGTTTGTGGAAAAACTACCAAAAACAAGGTCTGGAAAGATAATGAGAAGGGTTCTAAAGGCAAGGGAACTTGGAATGCCACTTGGGGATATTTCCACACTGGAGGATTAACAAAAAAAAGGGGGGCTTTCCGCCCCCAAAAACAAAAGACAACAGGGAGGTTGCCATGACAAAAGAAGAGTTAAAAAAGATACTTAACGACCCAGAATTCCAACAACTGGTAAAAAAGGTTAGCACAGTATCCTTAGGTTTTACCATAGCCATAATGGTTATTTACTACTCATTTATACTTTTACTTGCGTATGGTAAGGATTTCTTAGGACAGCCTATATCTGAAGGTAGTGCCACCACCATAGGTATACCTATCGGTATAGGGGTAATAATCTCAGCTTGGGTTCTTACAGGGTTGTATGTGTTGTGGGCAAACAAAAACTACGACCCAATGGTAAAGAAACTAAGAGAAAAATTCGGGAGGTAGGGAGTAATGGGAAGATTAAAATACATACCCCTTGGTGTTCTACTCCTGTCTATGCCCTCCTTCGCCTCAGGTGAGGCTATAGTTGGAATGAACCCTGTAGCAATAGCCTTCTTCCTGTTTTTTATCACAGCTACACTTGGGATAACATACTGGGCGGCAAAAAGGTCAAGGACAGCTACAGAGTTCTACGCCGCAGGTAGAAGTATATCAGGCTTCCAAAACGGTTTAGCCTTGGCAGGGGACTATATGAGTGCCGCTTCCTTCCTTGGGATTGCAGGTATGGTAGCCACTAAGGGGTATGACGGGCTAATATACTCCATCGGTTTCCTTGTAGGGTGGCCGGTTATAATGTTCCTTATTGCAGAGCCACTTAGAAACCTTGGTAAGTATACATTTGCAGATGTTGTGGCATACAGACTTAAACAAACGCCTATAAAAACACTGGCGGCTATGGGTTCTGTTGCAGTTGTTATACTGTATCTAATCGCCCAGATGGTCGGTTCAGGGAAACTTATACAGCTTGTTTTCGGAATACCTTACGAGTTAGCTGTGGTAATAATAGGTGGCTTAATGATTACATATGTCCTGTTTGGGGGAATGTTAGCTACCACTTGGGTTCAAATTATAAAAGCTGTTCTGCTACTTGGCGGGGCTACAATAATGACAGTATGGACTTTATCTAAGTTTGGCTTTTCTCCTGAAAACCTTTTCCAAAGTGTTAAAGAGACAGTAGGGGAAAAATGGTTAAAACCCGGTGGGCTTGTCTCTGACCCAATAGACGCCATATCCCTTGGGCTTGCCCTAATGTTTGGAACAGCTGGACTACCACATATCCTAATGAGGTTTTACACAGTTCCAGACGCAAAGGAAGCAAGGAAGTCTGTTTTCTTTGCCACAGGCTTTATAGGATACTTCTACATACTAACATTTGTTATCGGTTTCGGGGCAGTTGTTTTAGTAGGGCTGGATAAGATTACATCTATAGGAAAAGGTGGGAATATGGCGGCGCCACTACTTGCGCAGGCTTTAGGTGGGGACGCATTCCTTGGGTTTATAGCCGCAGTAGCCTTTGCCACAATACTTGCAGTTGTTGCAGGGCTTACACTGGCAGGGGCAAGTGCCTTGTCCCACGACCTATATGTGGGAGTGTTCAGAAAGGGACAATCCTCAGAGGAACAGGAGGTAAAAATAACCAGAATAGCCGTTTTAGTTTTAGGTGTAATAGCCATAGTCCTTGGGATAGCCTTTAAAGACCAGAATATTGCATTTATGGTAGGTCTTGCATTTGCCATAGCCGCATCAACAAACTTCCCAGCGTTGCTTATGTCTATAGTGTGGAAGAAATTTACAACAGCTGGGGCAGTGGCGAGTATGGCAACAGGTCTGTTCCTATCTGTTATCCTTATTATCCTTAGCAAAACTGTGTGGGTGGCAATACTTGGAAATCCAGAGCCAATATTCCCATACAAAAACCCAGCTATAATCTCAATGACAGCCGCCTTTGTAGTCGGTATACTCGTTTCGCTTATGACAAAAGAGCCTGAAGCTGAAGAGAAGTTTGAAGAGATGAAGGTAAGAAAATACCTTGGTATAGGTGCAGAGTAGTAAAAAATCGGCAATTCCCCGTAATACAGGGGGGTTGCCCTTTCCCATAGGAGGGGAAAATGTCCCTTGATATAAAATCATTCCTAAAAAAGATACCCCCATTTTCACTACTCCCAGATGAAGAAATCTCCCACATATCCCAAAGGGCAAAGTTAGACTACATACCAAAAGACCAAACGGTTATAAAACAGGGAGAAAAGGTTGACAGCCTGTTTGTTGTTTTAAAAGGTAGCCTCTCACTTAAAAAAAATGGAAACCTTGTTGATATTTTACAGGAGGAGGATTTTATAGGGGATACATCACTGATATTTAACCAGCCTTACCAGTTTGATGTAAAGGCTGTAAAGGACAGTATCCTTATAATAATCCCTTCACAGGTTTTTAAAGGACTACTGGAAAAACACCCGGAGTTTAAGGAGTTTTTCACAAAAACCACAATAAACAAGTTAACAGAGGGATACAAAAATATACAGTCCCACCTTGAGGACATCTCAATAACACCGATAAACACCTTTAAACTAAAAAAAGCCGTTTTCTGTAAAGATACAGACAGTATTACCACAATTGTAAAAAAGATGTGTGATGAAAACCTGTCCTACTGCCTTGTTGGGGACAGGGCAAACCTAACAGGGATAATAACAGACAAAGACCTAAAGGACAAAGTCCTTGCAAAAGCCCTCCCACCTAACACCACCACAGCAGGGGAGATAAAAACCTATCCGGTGGAAACGATACAGTCAGACAGTTTTGTGTTTGAAGCAGTTTTAAAAATGATAAAGAAAAATATAAAAAGGCTACCTGTGGTAGAAAAGGGGCAGGTAATAGGGGTTATAGAGGATAGGGATATTTTTATCCACCAATCAAGGAATATTGTTTACCTTTCCAACCAGATAGAGATGGAGGACAGCATAGACAACCTTAGGGAGCTTTATATAACCGTAGAGGACGCAATAGAGCCACTTTTCAAAACAGGTAAAGATATAGAGATACTCCAAAAGTATATAGCAGAGATAAACGACAGGTTTGTTAAAAAGGCTATACAGCTTGCCCTTAAAGAGGTAGAGGTTGATAACTTCTCATTCCTTGTTTTAGGAAGTGAAGGGAGGAGGGAGCAAACAATAAACACAGATATAGACAACAGCCTTGTCTTTTTGTCAGGGAACAGGGAAAGGTTTTTACAGTTTGGGAAAAAGGTAATACAGATACTACTACAGATAGGCTTCCCTGAGTGTGAAGGGAAGGTA
>JAADEV010000056.1 GCA_013153295.1 Aquificota bacterium
GTAGAAATATGCTGTTTACCTTAGTCCCTAAAGGCAAATAGGGGCTTAGTCTACACTTTTAGTTAACAGCACCATTACTTTAAAATGGGATAGTGGTTTGTCTTTTCAAAGTTTAGTCCTCAGAGGTAGTCTAATTTGAAAACCTCTTTATAGTGTGGAAAAATTAAATCCCATTTAGAAAAATTTAAAAAGAGGTTTACTGGTATGGCATTTAATCCTCAAGATGTGGAGTTTGATGAGAGGCTTATAAAAAAATACGCAAAGCCTGCACCAAGGTATACAAGCTACCCTACTGCGAAGGAATTTACACCCACATTACAAGAAAAGGAGTGGAGAAACAAGATAATACAATCTAACGAAAGGGGAAGACCACTATCCTTATACTTCCATATACCTTTCTGCCAGTCAGCCTGCCACTTCTGTGGTTGTAATGTGATAATAACCAGACGGAAAGAGGTTGTAGAACCGTATTTAGAACATTTATTTAAAGAGATGGACTTGGTAAAAGACTTACTCTCACCTGACAGAAAGGTTGTCCAGCTACACTGGGGAGGTGGAACGCCAAATTATCTGGAAGATTACCAGATGGTAAAACTTATGGAAGAAATAAAAAACAGATTTGATTTTGAGGAAAAGGCAGAGGTATCCATAGAGATAGACCCAAGGTATATAGATAGGGACAAGGTATTCCTCCTTAGGGATATAGGGTTTAACAGAATAAGTTTTGGGATACAGGATTTTAACCCTAAAGTCCAACAGGCTGTAAACAGGATACAGCCTGAAGAGATGATTTTTAATGTTATGGGTTGGATTAGGGAGGCAGGTTTTGAAAGTGTAAATATAGACCTTATATATGGACTGCCATACCAAACTGTAGAAACATTTGCAGACACAATAGACAAGGTTATAGAACTTAACCCTGACAGGATTGCAAACTTTAACTATGCCCACGTCCCTTGGCTAAAAAGATTACAAAGGAATATAGATAAATCAACTTTACCACCACCACAGGAAAAGCTAAATATACTTAAAATGGCAATAAAAAAGCTAACAGACGCAGGTTATATATTCATTGGAATGGACCACTTTGCCAAACCTGACGATGAGCTTGCGGTAGCCCAAAGGGAAAGAACCCTACACAGGAACTTCCAAGGGTATACAACCCACCCTGAAGCTGAGCTGTTTGGGTTTGGGGCTACATCTATAAGTATGCTACACGACGCCTACGCCCAAAACCACAAAATACTTAGACCTTACTACAGCAACATACAACAGGGGAAACTACCTATAGAAAGGGGAATAATCCTAAATTGGGACGATATACTTAGAAGGGATATTATAATGAGACTTATGTCCCACTTTACACTGATAAAAAAAGAGATAGAAGACAAGTATGGAATAGATTTTGACACATACTTTAAAAAAGAACTTCAAGAGCTTAAAGAGATGGAGCAGGACGGATTACTTAAACTTTATCCAGACAGGATAGAGATTACCCCTGCAGGTAGACTGTTAATCAGAAACATATCATTAACATTTGATATTTACACCAAAATGGGCAAAGACCAAAAATTCTCCCAAGCTATATAGGAGGAAGATGGATAAGATTGTTATACACGGGGCAAGGCAACACAACCTTAAAAATATAAACCTTGAGCTACCTAAAAATAAACTTATTGTGATAACAGGACCATCAGGGTCAGGGAAATCTTCCTTAGCCTTTGACACAATTTATGCAGAGGGACAGAGGCGTTATGTAGAAAGCCTTTCAGCATACGCCAGACAGTTTTTAGGTCTTATGGAAAAGCCAGATGTGGACAGTATAGAAGGGCTTTCACCTGCAATAGCCATAGACCAGAAAACAACCTCAAAAAACCCCCGCTCAACAGTTGGAACAATTACAGAGATTTACGACTACCTAAGACTTCTGTTTGCAAGGGTAGGCGTGCCTTACTGTCCAGAGTGTAATACTCCCATATCCTCCCAGTCCCCAGAGGAGATAGTTGAAATTATACAAAAACAGTTTGAGGAGGGAACTAAGCTACAGATATTAGCCCCGATAGTCAGGGGGAAAAAGGGAGAACACAGGGAGATATTAGAAAAGATTATTAGAATGGGATACCCAAGGGTAAGGGTTGATGGGCAGGTTTACCTTGTGGAAGATGTGCCAAAGTTAGAAAAAAACAAAAAACATACAATAGAGGTTGTTGTAGACAGGATTATCCTAAAGGAAGGGGTAAGGAGTAGACTTGTTGACAGTATAGAACAGGCTTTAAAGTTAGGGGAAGGGGTGGTAGTTGTAAACAATGTTTCCACAGGGGAGGATTACACCTTTAGTGAAAGGTTCGCCTGTCCAGTTCACGGCTTTTCAATACCAGAGTTATCCCCAAGGCTTTTTTCCTTTAACAGCCCATACGGAGCCTGCCCAGAGTGTAAAGGGTTGGGAGTTATACATAAAATAGATGTGGATTTACTTGTTGATTACAACAGGTCTGTTGTAGAGGCGTTTAGAATAACAGACAGCTTTTACTTTAAGTATATAAAACATATGATTTACGATACCATTTACTACCACGGGATAAACAGGTTTACTAAGTTTAAAGACTTACCTAAAGAAGTTCAGGACGAGCTACTACTTGAGATAATCCCCCATTTAGAAAGGAAGTATTTAGAAACAGACAACGAAAAACAAAGGGAAGAGCTTGAAAAATACATAAAAGAGGTAGTCTGTCCAGTATGCCACGGTTCAAGGCTACGCCCTGAAGCCCTTACAGTCTATATAAACGGTAAGAACATCTTTGATATAGTAAAAATGGATATAAAATCTGTATACCAGTTTTTCACAAACTACGAAAAAAAACCAAAATCAGAAAAGGAAAAGGTAATATCTGAAAAGATAATAAAAGAGCTTAAAGAGAGGCTACAGTTCCTTATAGATGTAGGTCTTGACTACCTTACCCTTGAAAGGTCAGCAACAACCTTATCAGGTGGAGAAAGCCAAAGGATAAGACTTGCAACCCAGATAGGTTCAAAGCTATCAGGTGTCCTTTATGTTTTAGATGAACCTTCTATAGGACTACACCCAAGGGATACATCAAAGCTGATAAACACCTTAAAAGAGCTAAGGGATTTGGATAATACAGTTATTGTTGTTGAACACGACCCAGAAACTATAGAAGAGGCTGACTTTATTGTAGATATGGGTCCCGGTAGCGGTGTTTTCGGCGGTGAAGTTGTAGCCGTCGGAAGTCCACAGGAGATAATGGAAAATGAAAACTCCCTAACAGGTAAGTATCTAAGTGGAAAGTTAAAGATACCTGTCCCTGAAAAAAGAAGAAAGATAGACAGGGAAAAGAAACTTATAGTGAAAGGAGCGAGAGAGCATAACCTTAAAAATATAGATGTTGAGATACCCCTTGGACTGTTTGTTGCTATTACAGGGGTATCAGGTTCAGGAAAATCCACCCTTATTTACGATATTATCTGGCAGGCGGCAAAAAATAAATTCCACCATAGAAACGAGTATGTAGGTGAACACGATAGTATACAAGGCTGGGAACATATAGACAAAGTTATAAATGTAGACCAATCACCTATAGGCAGAACCCCAAGGTCAAACCCAGCCACTTACACAAAGCTGTTTGACCATATCAGGAACATATTCGCATCTACCCCAGAGGCTAAAATCAGAGGATACAAACCGGGAAGGTTCTCCTTTAATGTTAAAGGTGGTAGATGTGAAGCCTGTAAAGGGGACGGGGTAGTAAAAATAGAGATGCATTTCCTACCTGATATATATGTGGTGTGTGAGGTCTGCCAAGGAAAAAGGTATAACAAAGAGACCCTATCTATCCAGTATAAAGGTAAAAATATAGCAGATGTCCTTGATATGACTGTAGCTGAAGCATTACAGTTTTTCCACAACATACCAACAATAAGGAACAAGCTACAGCTTTTATACGATGTAGGGCTTGATTACATAAAGTTAGGACAACCTGCCACAACACTTTCAGGTGGAGAAGCACAGAGGATAAAACTGGCAAGGGAGCTGTCTAAAAGGGACACAGGGAGGACACTATATCTACTTGACGAGCCAACAACAGGGCTACACTCCCACGATGTAGGCAAACTGATACAGGTGTTAAACAAATTAGTTGAAAAGGGCAACACAGTGGTGGTTATAGAACATAACCTTGATGTTATAAAAAGTGCAGATTGGATTATAGACCTTGGTCCTGAGGGAGGAGATAAAGGTGGGCAGGTTGTAGCTGTAGGAACACCTGAGGAAATAGCAAACAACCCAGCCTCCCACACAGGCAGATTTTTAAAAAAATACCTTTTAGTGTAAGATAGTTTTTAGAAAAAGCCTAAAACACAGGGGAAGTAGATGAAAACAGTTAAACAGTTTTTAGAGGAAAACCACCTTACACTGAACGACAACGCTAAACTACTTTTTGAAAAGTTAGGGCTACCTTTAGATAAACTTAAAGAGATAGAGGAAAAATACGGAAAATCTGACAAAATGTCCAAATCCAAACATAACACAGTAGACCCAGACCAGATGATAGAGAAGTATGGGGCTGATACAGTAAGGCTTTATATTCTCTTTGCCGCACCGCCACAAAACAGCTTTGACTGGATAGACAGTGGAGTTGAAGGGGCACACAGGTTCTTAAGAAGGGTATGGAATTTTGTAAATGAAAAAGCCCCCACAATAAAAGATGTTTCCTACTCTTCTGAGGATTTTAAAAACTTATCTGACGAAGACAAAAAACTAAGGAGAAAACTACACCAAACAATAAAAAAGGTTAACGACGATATTACAAGGGAATACCAGTTTAATACAGCAATAGCATCAATAATGGAGTTTGTTAACCACCTTACATCATACAAGGGGAATAACGAGAGACTACTAAAAGAGGCTATAGAAAACCTTATACTTATGTTGTCCCCATTTACACCCTTTATAGCAGACAAACTGTGGCAGATAATAGGAAACGAAGGATACACAATAAACCAGCCGTTTCCAGAACCAGATTTATCAGCCCTTAAGGAGGACACCAAAGAAATACCTATACAGATAAACGGAAAGGTAAGGGCTAAGGTGGTTGTCCCAGCTGACGCAGATGAAGAAACGGTAAAAAGTATCGCATTTGAGAATGAAAATGTAAAAAGATGGATAGAAAACAAAGAGATAGTAAAGGTAATCTTCATAAAAGGGAAGATACTTAATATCGTTGTAAAGGGGTGAAAAATGCCGTTTAAAAAGATACTTGTCGGTTATGATGGTTCAGAACCAAGTAAAAAAGCACTTGAAAAGGCAATACAGCTTGCAAAACTTACCAACGGTGAATTACATATAGTTGGGGTTGTTAGACCATTTGAGTTTGCCGCTATAGACTACATACCACCTGAAGAGATAGAAGAATACGAAAAGGAAGAGTTATCAAAGGAGGAAAAATACCTAAAAGAAGCTAAAGCAATAGCAGACCAGCACAATGTAAAGGCTTACACCAAGGTAATGGAAGGTGAACCTGCTGAAGAACTTATGAGTTATGCAGATGAACATAACTGTGATTTGATTGTAGTTGGACACAGAGGGGTAGGTGGATTTAAAAGAATGATACTTGGAACAACTGCAGGGAACCTTGTTAAGTATGCCTCTCAGTCTGTCCTTGTTGTTAAATGATTTTTCAGTTTCTCACTTAGTTTAGGATATATAAGAACCCCAAGCAGGAGAAGTATTAAAACAGCAACAGCTAAAAAGTAATACTCCTTTGCTTCCCCAAAAAGGTGTTCAGCGGCTTTGCCAAAGTAATACCCTACAGACAGGTATATAACAGCCCAAAAGAACAGGGACAGCAGGTTAAAAACAATAAACTTCCAAGCTCCAAACCCTGTAGCCCCCATTAACATCATAGGTATCATTCTCATACCATACAAAAATCTGATTATAAAAATTGAAAGGACGCCATACTTATCAAGGAGTTTCTTTGCCCTTTTATACTCCTTTCTGGTGTATCTGTTTTTCAGTAGAATAGCCCTACCTTTCCATCTACCTATCAGGAAGTATATTATCTCGTGTAGGAAAGCCCCTGCCATTGCAGATATTAAAGAAAGGAAAGGGTTAAGCAATTTTAATTTTATAAAGAAACCAACAACAAGTAAAAATATCTCCCCCTCTAAAAAAGTGCCAACAAAGACAGCAATATACCCGTATTTCTGTAAAAACAGCTCTAAGTTCTCTATAGTGGGATACCCCCTGCCAGAATGGGCATAAAACTATCTTACACCAAAATCTGAGGAAAGGCTAAGTTGTATATTACTTCCCTTAAAAAAAACAGGGGAAAATGAAGTAGA
>JAADEV010000036.1 GCA_013153295.1 Aquificota bacterium
TTTATAAAAGGAAAAACCTACGAAAAATTAGGGGAGCTTGGCAACTCCCAAGCCGCCTCCTCACAGGTTGTAGTTTTATTGAGGAAAGTATCCTTTTAAACATCTAATCAGTTTTTCACTACCGGTTATATTAAAAACCCTTTTATCCCCTTTCGTATCTATACTGATGAAAAGGTAAGGTAGATTGTCCTCTACTGTATCCCTGTTAGCCCACTCTATAATAATTAGTCCATTGCCTACAAAGTCTGATATATCAAACTGTTTAACCCTATACAGGTCTATATGGTATACAGGGAAGTTTTCTGTTTCATAAACATTCATTATAGAGAAAGTAGGTGATGATACATCTTCCCCTGCTGAAGGGTCTAACGCTGATACTAAAAATCTGGTAAAGGTTGTTTTACCGGAGGCTAAATCACCTTGGAGTAGTATTACCTCGTTTCCCTTTAAACAGCTTGCAACCTTTTCTGCTAACTCTTTAAGCTGTTCAAGGCTACCTATACTGAAACTTAAAAAGCCCCCTTTTTCGGGGGCGTGGTTGTTGTTAGTCATGTATCTTAAGTTTTGGTTTTGGGGTTCTTTCAGTTGAAGGTGGTAGTATTGGCATTGTCCTTGCGGACTTTGGCACTTCCCCTGTTAGTGATTTTAGGAAGGCTACTATCTTGTTAATCTCATCTGAGGTAAGTTTCACACCGAGCTGTGTTTCTGCCATTATTCTAACAGCATCTTTTAAACTCCACACTGCCCCGTCGTGGAAGTAGGGGTATGTCATCGCAATATTCCTTAGGGAAGGAACTTTAAATACAAATTTGTCTTCCTCTTTCTTTGTGATTTTATACTTTCCAAGGTCTGCTGTAGGGTAAGGTTTCACTATACCAAACTTTGTAAACATCTCACCGCCTACAGCTACACCGTTATGGCAGGTTGCACAACCTTTGTCTATAAACAGCTTAAGTCCTTCTTTTTCCTTCTTTGTAAGGGCGTTTGTGTCCCCTTTAAGGAACTTATCAAACCTTGATGGGGTTGTTAATGTCCTTTCAAACGCCGCTATAGCCTTTGCCACATTATCGTATGTTATAGGGTCTTTACCGCCGAATACCTTTTTAAACTCTTTAACATAACCGGGTATTGTTTTCAGTTTTAGAACTACAAACTCTGGGTTTGGCATTGCCATTTCCACGTGGGCTAATATTGGACCCTTTGCTTGGTCTTCAAGGGTTTTAGCCCTTCCGTCCCAGAACTGGGCTGTATGGAAACCTGCGTTTAGAACTGTAGGTGAGTTTCTACCGCCTGTTTTAAACTGATGTCCCAGTGCAGTTTCCACATTATCAACACCGAAGGTAGCAAGGTTATGGCAGGTATTACAGCTTATTATCCCACTTAGGGAAAGTCTTGGGTCGTAGTATAGCTTTTTACCAAGTTTTACCTTTTCCGGTGTTGTTGGGTTGTCTTTAGGGGCTGGCATTTCTTTTGGTAGTGGTTTGAAATACTTTTTAGCTTGATTTAACAACTCTGTGTCTGATGCTAAAACAGATGTGGAGGCTACTGCCAAAGACAGTAGGGCAAACTTTAGCTTTTTCATAACACCCTCCTTATTATTAATGATAATCATTACTGATTATAGATAGCTAAGCCATACCTAAATATGATTTATATCATAAAATTTAACCCTATTCACCTTCCTGTTGATACTCAAACTGTATTTCCTGTTTAGGGATTACTGTTGTGATTGCGTGTTTGTATACAAGTATCTGCCTTGGACCTTCTTTTAAAAGTATGGTAAATGGGTCAAAGTATTTTATTTTTCCCTCAAGTTTTACACCGTTTACCAGATAGATGTTAACCCTTACCTTCGCCTTTCTAATCTCGTTTAAAAACTGTTCCTGTAGTCTTCCTTTCTTCTTTCCCATCTGCTCCACCTCTGTTTTAGTGATAAGCTACGCTGTAAAGCCCATCTGCCAGCTTAATTATATCCTTATATTTTACAAGTTTTGTCCGCCATATTGCAGGGATTTTGTCCTCACCGTTCAAAGCTCCGCTTAATGCCCCTGCTATAAGCCCTATTACACTTGTGTTTCCGCCGTAGTATCCGTAAGAGTTTACAGCCTGTATTATGGTTGTGTAAGGGTCTTGGGGGGTTTTTAGAAACACAAATAAAGCCTGTAAAACAGTCTCAAGGGCAAAAACCCCATTCCCAAGCTCCTCTATCCCTTCCTCATAGGAGGCATTTTTATCAAGTAGTTTTTTTAATTTGTCTAACATCTGTTTTGTTTCTGTTTTTGTTGTGAATGTTTTTAACAGCTCTATAAAGTATGGGTATTCTTCCTCAAAGTAAAACCTACCTTGTAATGCTTCACTTATTGATACTGCCAGTATAGATGCACTGTCTATAGCTATCTCGTCCCTGTGGGTAAGCATTACAACTGCCTTTGTCCCTTCCACAGCTAAAGCTGGGTTTGTGTAGTGGAACATTCCTATTGGTATAGCAGGCAGGACGCCGTAGGCAGAGGCTCCGCCCTTTTCTATATCCCTCCCTTCCTTTAGGGCTTGCACACCTGATAGGAAGGTTGGGTCTGGGTAGGTGTGTTCCTCTTCCTTTTCAAGCCAGTTTATATACCTTTTTACAATATCTTTTATATCTAAGCCCTTCTTTTCTATAAGTGATTGGGCTACCATCTCAACTACTTTAAAGGCAGATGTGTTTTCTCCCTTTTTAAGGAAGGAGTAAGGGGAAGATGGGTGTGGGTCGCAAAGCTCAACTATTTTATCCCCGTAATACATAATAACCTCGTCCATAGGTAGCTCTTCAACACACATTCCCATACTGTCCCCTATAGCTCCACCAAGTAAAGCCCCTCTAAATTTATCCTTCATCTAATCACCTTCCGGTCTAAGTGTTGGGAATAGTATCACTTCCCTTATAGATTGTGTATCTGTAAGCATCATAACAAGCCTGTCTATACCTATACCTTCCCCACCTGTGGGAGGTAAACCATACTCTAAAGCCATAAGGAAGTTTTCGTCCACATCCATAGCCTCGTCGTCCCCTTGCTTTTTCTCCTTAAGCTGTTGTTCAAACCTTTTTCTCTGTTCTTCCGGTTCGTTAAGCTCTGTGTAAGCGTTGGCAAGCTCCTGCCTGTTTATTATAAGCTCAAACCTTTCAACAAGGTCTGGGTCTTCCCTGTGGGTTTTTGCAAGTGGGGATAATACTTTCGGGTAATCTATAACAAATGTAGGCTGGACAAGGCTGTCCTCTATAAAATGTTCAAACAGTTTGTCTAACAGCTTTGAGTGTGTAAGTGTGTCTGCCTTTGGTATGCCTACCTCCTTTGCAAATGCCCTTGCTTTATCCTCATCTAAGAAAAACTCCTTATCCTTTCCTGTTGCTTCCTTTAGGGCATCAAAAAACTTTAACCTTCTAAACGGTTTTGAGAAATCAAGCTGGGCATCTCCCCACTTTATCTGTAGTGTTCCTTTTGTATCCATAAGTATTTTTCTAAACAGCCTTTCTGTCATATCCATCAGGTCGTTGTAATCTAAATACGCCCCGTAAAACTCAACCATTGTAAACTCAGGGTTGTGGGTTGTGTCTATACCTTCATTCCTAAAGTTTCTCCCTATTTCGTAAACCCTGTTGAAACCACCTACAACAAGCATCTTAAGGTAAAGCTCAGGGGCTATCCTTAGATACATATCCATATCCAACGCATTGTGGTGGGTTTTAAACGGTCTTGCCATTGCCCCTGAGGCTACAGGTTGTAGTATAGGTGTTTCCACCTCCATAAACCCTTCACTTTCTAAAAACTCCCTTAAACTTTTTATAGCCTTTGACCTTATTTTGAATATCTCCCTTGCCTGTGGGTTTGCTATCAGGTCAACATACCTGTGTCTGTATCTCTGCTCCACATCTTTTAAGCCGTGCCACTTTTCAGGTAAAGCCCTCAAGGATTTTGATAAAAGTTGAACATCTGTTGCCTCTACAGTAAGCTCACCTGTGTTAGTTCTAAACAGCTCCCCCTCTACACCGATTATATCCCCAACATCAAGTATATCTATCAGTTGGTTGTATTTTTCTTCTCCAAGTGTGTCTTTCCTAAGGTAAATCTGTAGTTTTCCGTCTGCGTCCTGTATATGCCCAAAACTTGCCTTTCCCTGTGGTCTAAAGGCTATCAGTCTACCTGCTACTTTCACAGGCTCCCTTTCTGGGTTAATATCAAACTGCTGTTTTACTGTATGGACGCTTTCCCCTTCTTCAGTTGTTTCTGTGGCAATTAGGGTAAGTTTACCGTCTATCCTGTCTAACTTTCCTACAAATCCTACCTCGTCCCCCGGTGCAAACTTACCTTTGGACTGGGGAAATAGGACTACAATCTCAACAGGCTCGTTTAAATCCTGTAGCCTGATAAAGTAGTTTCCATCGTCCCTTTTGGAAACCCTTTTTATCTTTCCGTATATCTTAAACTGTTTATCCTTTGGAACAGGTTTTTCATACTTCTGTCTTATTTTATCCAGCGTCGTTGTTATCTCAAATTTGTGTGGATACGGGTTTTTACCCTGTTGTTTAAGTTTTTCAACCACCTTTTTTCTACTTTCAATAACCTCTTCTGCCATAAAAAAACCTCCTTCGCTGGTTTGATAATTATTTTAGGATATTTTGCAGTTTCAGGTAGTTTCTTTTCTTTCACTGTAATTTCACAATACAGGGATAGTATTTACACACAGAGGAATAAACTAAGGAGGATTGGTGAATGAAGCGGTTAGTTTACAGCCTTTTCTTTTTGTTTTTTGTGTTTAACCTTTCCTGTGCCACAACCTTAATGGAAAAGATAGAAAAGGAGAGGATACAGCTTGTTGAAAAGGTATCCCCGGGTGTTGCCACTATCCTTACAGTAAGGGAGATAAATATAGCAAACCAACTTTTTAGAAGCCCTTTTAGGGATTTCTTCCCATTACCACCAAGGTTTAAGCAGAGACAGGAAGGTCTCGGCTCAGGCTTTATTGTTAAGGTGGACAGGGAGAAAAAGCTGGTATACCTACTTACAAATAACCACGTTGTTGAGAACGCCAAAAATATAAAGGTTCAGTTTAAGAACAATATAACCCTTGATGCAAAGATTATAGGAACAGATAAACCTACAGATGTTGCTGTTATTGCTGTTCCCTTTAAAGAGGGGATAGAGGATTATGCAGAAAGGCATAAACTTAAGCTGGGAAACTCTGACACACTTAAACCGGGAATGACTGTTATTGCCATAGGTAGCCCCCTTGGGCTTAGGGGAACTGTAACAATGGGTATTGTTTCTGCCCTTGACAGGTCTTTACCGGGACATGTTGGGGAAGGGTTTATCCAAACAGATGCAGCGATAAACCCCGGTAATTCAGGGGGACCACTTGTAAACCTGAAAGGTGAGGTTGTTGGTATAAATACAGCTATTATTGCCGGTGCAAATGGTCTTGGTTTTGCAGTGCCTATTAATCAAGCAAAATGGGTAATGGAACAGGTTCTAAAATACGGTAAAGTCCAGAGAAGTAAAATAGGGGTTAGAATACAGCCTTTAACACCTGAGTTGGCTAAACATTTCGGTGTAAGGGAAGGTGTTGTTGTGGCAGATGTAATGGAAAATGCCCCTGCTAAAAAGGCAGGTATCCAGCCGGGGGATATTATTGTAGCTGTAAACGACAAACCTGTATCATCAGTTAACCAGCTACAAAAATACATTATGAGAAACCCACCGGGAACAAAGGTTAAGATAACAGTTATCAGAAACGGAAAGAAAAAGGATATATATGTGATTACCGCCCCGTGGGAAGAAGGGGATATGCCAGTATCAAATCTACAGGAACTTGAAGAAAAATACGGCTTGGTTGTTAAAAATATCACTCCAGATATAGTGGAAAGATACAAGCTGCCGAAGGTAGATTACGGAGTGTTTGTTTACGGTATAAAACCAAACTCTATAGCCGCTGAGGCAGGTATTAGAAGTGGTGATATTATAACAATGGTAAACAAAAAGCCTGTAAGAACAGTTAGACAGTTCTGGCAGATGATAAAGAAAGCTGAGAAAAGGGGAGATGACAGCGTTCTACTGTATGTGAAAAGGGGCAATAC
>JAADEV010000092.1 GCA_013153295.1 Aquificota bacterium
CTTATGAATATGCCCCCGTCGTCTAGCCAGGCCTAGGACACCGGCCTTTCACGCCGGCGACACGGGTTCGAATCCCGTCGGGGGCATTTTTTTATCAGTGCATTATTATTCTTGTTTATTATCATCCCTGATTTTATCGATCGATTAACTAACTTACCAATTAAATTCAAAGTTCTAATCCAAAAACCTCTAATATGCTTGTACCATGTATATTTATTAAATATATGTATTAATAACTAAATATAAAAATATATCTGAATATAGAAATATCCTTAAAACTTTGATTTTTGGTGAAAAAACTTTTAAAATAACTCAAGGATTTTTCCTAAAACAGCTAGAGGTGAGGCTGATGGAGACATTCAAACTTAGGGTTTTCAGATACGACCCTACCAAAGACCCTGAACCATACTACCAGACCTATGAATTACCTGTGGAAAAAGGTATGACAGTGCTTGCCGCATTATTTAAGGCGAAAGAGGAACAAGACCCTACCATCTCATTTAGATACAACTGTAGAGCCGCAATATGCGGTTCCTGTGCAATGAGAATAAACGGACACGCAACACTTGCGTGTAAAGTTCAGATAACACACCTCCTTGAGAAATACAACACAGATACAATAACAGTAGACCCTATAGGGAATGTAAAACCTCTAAAAGACCTTATATACGATATGGACTGGTTGGTGGACAAACTGAAGAAGGTTAAACCTTGGTTTGTTCCAAAGGAGCCACCACCACCAGACGGAACAGAATACAGACAAGACCCTTACGACCACCATAGGATAGATTTTGCATCTGACTGTATACTGTGTGCCTCCTGTATGTCAGACTGTAATGCCCTGTCTGTAAACAAGGACTACTTAGGACCTATGGTTCACTCAAAGGCATACAGATTTATAGCAGATACAAGGGACGGACTTAAAAAAGAAAGATTTGACGCAATACTGGAAGACCTAAACCTTGAGTGGTGTGTAAGATGTATGGAATGCACAACCAGATGTCCAAAGGAAGTTCAACCTTACGAGAATATTATTAGACTGCGTATAATGGCCGCTGAACACGGATACAAAACCCCCGGAGAAAGACACGCAGAGATATTTGAGCAAGATATATACACAAGGGGTTTACTTAACGAGATGCTATTACCGATGAGACAGGAAGGTATCCTTGGGGCTATTAAAAGGGCGCCATTTGGTATCAAAATGATGTTAAAAGGCAAGGTTAACTACGCAGACTTTTTCGGTGGGCATAAGATAAAAAGAATAGAAGAAGTAAGAAAGATTTTTGAGGTGGCAAAGGAGAAGGAAAAGGAAGTTAAAATTAGACTGCCACAAATAATGGGTGTTATATACGAAGACAAAAGGAAAACCAGAAAAAGGCTAAACTACGCCGAAAGCGGAGGTAATGAGTAATGGCTGAGTTAAAATATGCATTTTTTACCGGCTGTGCGGCGAAAGGGGTAGCCCCTGAGCTTTACAACTCAACAAAGCTGGTTGCAGAGAAACTGGGAATGGAGCTTATAGAGTTGGAAGCGGCTACCTGCTGTGGAGCTGGGGCAGTTCAAGAAAAGGACGAGTTTTTATCCCTTACCATAAACGCAAGGAACCTTGCATTGGCAGAAGAGCTTGGACTGGATATGCTTACAATATGTAATACCTGCACACTTATGTTAAGGGAAACAAAGTTTAAACTGGATAACGACCCTGAGTTAAAGGAGGCTGTTAACGAAGTTCTTAGGGAAGCAGGACTTGAGTATAAAGGGACATCTGAGATAACCCACTTTCTATGGGAGATTATAGACGGTGTTGGACTGGATAAAATAAAAGAGATGGTTATAAGACCTTTAAAAGATTTCCGTATAGCCCCATTTTACGGCTGTCATATAATAAGACCACCTTACCTAATAGGATACGAAGACCCGGACAACCCTAAATCCCTTGAAATGGTAATAGAAGCTGTAGGAGGAAACCCTGTTAACCACACAGCGAGATTATCCTGTTGCGGTTTCCACTCATTCTGGTCTGCAGAGGACAAAGTTACACTTAGACTAACAGCAAAGGACGGGTTGGCGGCAAAGGAGGAGCAAGCGGACTTTATGGTTACTCCCTGTCCATTATGCCATACACAGCTTGACGCTATGCAGGAAGAAGCGGAAGAAAGAATGGGCGTCCATATAGGAATGCCAATACTACACCTACCCCAGATGATAGGGCTGGCAATAGGACTTAAGCCAAAAGAGTTAGGCTTGGATAAACATATAGTTTCCACAGAAGAAATTATCAGGAAGGTGGCGTAATGGGTAAAATACTTGTCCTTTACGATACACAGGAAGGGCATACAAAAAAGATGGCTGAGTATGTAGCTAAAGGGGCTTCCAAATACCCTGTGGAAGTCCGCCTTAAATCTGTAGATGAAGCTACAAAGGAAGATGTTCTTTGGTGTGATGGTGTAGCTGTAGGTAGCCCAACCCACCTTGGGGTAATGTCGTGGAAGATGAAAAAATTCTGGGATGACCTTGTTGACCACTGGGGAGAAATAGACGGAAAGATAGGGTGTGCCTTCTCCTCTTCCGGCGGTTGGGGTGGTGGAAACGAGATAGCCTGTATGTCTATACTTACTATGCTAATGAACTACGGCTTTTTGGTTTTCGGCGTGACAGATTACACAGGGGAAAAGTTTACACTACATTACGGTGCTGTCTGTGCAGGTGAACCAAGGAAAGAGGAAGAGATAAAAGCCTGTGAAAGGTTAGGTGAGAAACTCTCCCAATGGGTCTTAAAGTATATATACAAACAGGAGGGGTAGGAAAGCTACCCCCAGATTTCCTTTACAAAGTTTATTAGTATCTTATTAAACTCCTCTGGATTTTCAAACGGTGGGAGGTGGGCAGAGTTTGGTAGCTGGTAGAACTTAGCCCCTTTTATACCATCTGCTATCCTTTTAACAACCTCCGGTGGGGTTATCTGTTCATCATCTTTACCTGCTATTACAACTGTAGGCACATCTATCGTTGGTAATACATCACTGTTGTCAGGTCTATCTGCTAAAGCCTTTAGGGCGTTTATAACCCCTTCAGGTGTTGCCTGTCTCATTAAACACTCAAGGGCTAACATCTTTTTCTCATCTGTTCTGGTTTTTGGAGATGTTTGGGCTACAAGCATAAACTCTATTAAAAAGTCCAAGCCTTCCTCTTTTATCCTCTGTATTGTTTCCAACCTGCCCCTTTTCCCCTCTTCTGTATCAGCTTCGTATCTGGTAGCTGAAAAAACAAGCCCATCAATAAGGTGGCTGTATCTCCTCCACAAATCAAACATAATATAACCGCCCATAGAAACTCCCACTGGGATAATCCCTTTTACACCAAGCTGGCTAATCTTGGAAACAATAATATCTGTAAGCATCTGTATTGTGTATTCTGATGGGAAATTCCTCTCCTCCCCAAAGCCGGGGTAATCTACCGCCACATACGGTATACTTTCCCTTTCAAGGGCTTCAAACTGTGCTTTGAAAATATTTTTATTAACTGGGAATGGGTGTAAAAACAGAACTGCCTTTGGACTGAATACTCTCATACTCCACCTCTCTTTATTTTTTTCATAATAAATCCCCTTTGTGGGGAAAGTAGTTTGATATTGTTTTTAAAACAGACCTGTTGCCATCTATTATAGCTTTTCTTATAACATCATCAAGTAGCCTTTCCCCTTCCTCTTCTTCATTTAGCATAAACAGTATTCTTATGTATGGTATATCTAACTCATACCTGTTTTTTAGCTTTTTCCTGTGTTCTTCCAACTCTTCCTTTAGCTGGAGAAGGGTATCTATATCATCTGAGAATGTGGACACTAAGGTATCGTAAAACACAAAAAGAACCCTTGCCCTACTTGAGAGGGATATGTTGTTAACTGCTTTCTCTATCTGTTTTTTTATCTGTAGTAGTTTTTCCCTACCTTCAGGTGTGTCTGTGTCCAGCTTGTAAATATCTATTATTATCCTGTTTTCTAAAGAGAGTATTTCCGGTAAGGTTTCCACAACCTTGTTAAATTCCTCCTCAAAGCCCATAACATACAGGTTTAAAAGAAACTGGTTTATATACTTTTTAAAGGGCTGTTTTAGGTAAAGGGTAAGTATAAAGGGCTTCCTTTTACTTTCCTCCACAAGTTCCTGTATCTGTTTAACAAACTCTGATATATACTCTTCTATATCTACTGTAAACGACAGTATGTCCCCAACCTGTGTCCAAAGCCCTACAATGTTTATTATCTGAAAGATGTTATTTTCCTCAGGGTAAGGTAGTAATCCTTCCTGTATCATAGCTTTTTTAAGGTTGTAGCCCTTTATAAGAACCCCTAAAGCCCCCTCGTTATCCTCCTTTGCCTTCATATAGAACGGTAGTAAAAAGTGGTAAAAATCTAACCCATTTTTCCCGTTTTCCTTTAGCATATTAGGGTATCTAATGTAAAACTCTTTCAGGTTTTCTATAAACAATAATAGATACTTTATAAAGTTAGGTATGTCGTCTAAGTGTAGTAGGTTGTTTAACATTCTCCGTAGGGTATAAATCCTTGTAAGGATTTCCTCAGGGCTGTTTCCTGTAAACCTTTCAAGTATCCTGTTTCCGTAAAATATTGAAAGGGGAAGTTCATTTCTGTGTTCAAGGGTATCAAAAACAGCATCAACCTGTTTATAGCCCTTTTCTTTTATACTGTCTATCATAGGGGTTAAAAAACCAAGGGCATACTTTAGCTGGCTTGTTGAGTAGTCCAGCAAAACATCTTCATACTTATCCCTTCCTGTAGGTAAAAGGCTGTTTAGCTGTGTATACTCTGTGTGGTATCTGTTTATTTCCTCTCCGTATTTATTTAAATCCTGATAAAAGCCTGATATAAGCAGTCCAAGGTTCATAGTTCCACAATATCCAAAGGTGTTTTTGTTAGTATCTGTCCCCCCCTTTTCTTTGCTACCACAACATTTTCCAGTCTAACCCCTCCAACAGAGGGTATATAAATCCCCGGTTCCACTGTAATAACACAGTTTTCTGTTAAAACTTCCTCTGAATGTTTAGATACCCTTGGTGGTTCGTGTATCTCTATACCAACCCCGTGTCCTGTAGAGTGTATAAAATAATCCCCATAGCCATACCTTGCAATAATATCCCTTGCTGTCTGGTCTACCTCCTTTACAGGGACACCTTCTTTAACCTTTTCCACAGCCGAAAGGTGGGCTTCCTTTACAATGTTGTATATATCCTTTAGTTTCTGGCTAACCTTCCCTACAAAAATAGTTCTGGTAAAGTCTGAACAGTATCCTTTGTATACCAAACCCATATCTATAAGTAGTGGGGCGTTGTTTTTTATTTTTGCTGTAGATGTTTCGTGGTGGGGGATTGCTGAGTTTTTTCCTGTGGCTACTATAGTTGGGAAACTTTCCCCTGTTGCCCCTTCTTTAAAGAATAGGTTTACAGCCTCCCTTCTAACATCAAGTTCTGTGGTTGCCTTTGGAATGTATTCAAGTAGCCTTTGGAATACCCTATCTGTTTTCTCTACAGCTTTCTTTATTATCCCAAGCTCCCATTTAGTTTTGGACATTCTAAAGGGGCTTAGGAAACCTGCATATCCTACTAAGCTACCATCTACCCCTTCCTTCAGCTTTTTGTAAAAGGACAGTGTTGTCCTATCCTCTTCAAAGCCGATTTTCCCACCGCCTAAGTTGTTTATTATCTCTATTAGGTGTTTGTCAGCCTTCTTTCCACCTTCCCCAAGGAGTATAACCTGCCAGTCTTTAAGTTTCTTTTTTGCCCCTTGGTAGTATCTGTTGTCTGTTATAAAGTATTTTTCCTGTGGTGTTAAAAGGACAAATGCGTAGCTTGAGTTAAATCTGGACAGGTAAAACACATTAGGTCTACTGGAAAACAAAAAGGAAGAAAGCCCTTCTTTTTTTATCTTCTCCTGCACTAAAGCAACCTTCATCTAAACCGCCCTTTAGCTCAATCTTTAGTAAAGTATAGTATATAGGAAAAAGGGGGTATCTCTTCACTTCAGCTGTTGTATGCCGTCGTAAGTGTAT
>JAADEV010000096.1 GCA_013153295.1 Aquificota bacterium
TTTGCAGGGTCTACTATCGGTTTACCTTCACCTTTTAGAAACTGTATAAGTTTCTGTGTATCCCCACCGTAAGCCTGTGCAATTTTTTGTAAAGATGGTCCAACTCCGTCAGTTGTCGCTGGGTGGCAAGCGGCACAACCTTTAGAGTTAAATAATGCCTGTCCATTTACACCGCCGGTTGCTTCCTGAACCTTCTGGGTAGCAGAGGTTAACATCTGACTTGCTGTAGATTTTGCATTTTCTACAGCATTTTTTGCCTGATTTGCAGTTTCTTTTGCCTGTTCTGAAATAGATTCTTTAACAGAATTAACTTTTTCTTTCGCTGTGTTAACTGCCTCTTCCACCTTTTGTGTAGCCGTTTCTTTTACTGTGTTTAATGTGTTTTCCACAGTTTGGCTTACTGTCTCTTTAGTCTGTTCTACTGCCTGTTCCACCGTTGTTTTTGTCTCTTCCTTTACAGTATTAACAGCCTGCTTAACCTCTTCCTGTGGTGAGGTTGTTTTGTGTTCCTCCACTTTCTTCTCTACTGTTTCCACAGCCTTTTGTGTTGTTTGCTGTTGTGTAGAGGACTGCTGGTTTCCACCTTCCTGACAGCTTAGTAAAACAGCTGTTGACAGTCCAATAACTGCCATTACCTTTTTCATCTTTATACCTCCTTACTGTTTTTTTTCTTTTTCTAAGAACACAAGGGGGTCAAGTGGCTTCCCATCTTTTCTTATCTCAAAATAAACCCCACATTTACCTTTATCATCTATCTTCCCAGTGTATCCTATAATCTCCCCTTTCCTTACAATTTTGCCACTTTTTACAGCCATTTTTTCCAGATGTCCGTAAGTTGTAGAGAACTTGTTAGAATGTCTTACTATAACCGTGTTTCCGTAAGATTTTATAATTTTGTCTGCAAACATTACCCTACCGTCTTCAGCTGACCTTACAGGGGTAAGGCAGTCTGTTTCTATCTCTATACCTAAATGTCTTTCCTTTGCGTTGTTAACAAAACCTTTTACCACCTTTCCCTTTACAGGCCACTCAAAGCCAAAGGACACATTACTTTTTATAATCCTTTCCCTGTATACTATCTCCTTTTTCTCAACCTTTAGCTTTTGTCCCGGGTGTATAACAGACTTCCTCCCCAGTCTGTTTAACTGTCTTAGCCTACTTACTGTTGTTCCAAACTTTTTTGCTATTAGATACAGACTATCCCCGGGTTTAACCCTGTAAGTTATAATCCTTTTGTAAACCCTTTTTTCCCTTTTTATATAAAAATCCTTTTTAGGTTGTGTTGTTTTTGAGGCTATTTTTATCTCCTTTTTTGGCTTTTCCGCTATTGGTATGTAAACAACCTCTTTCTTTATAACCTTTAGTTTTTGCCCAGGGCGGATAATGGAGTTTCGCCTCAGGTTGTTAAGTTTTCTTATTTTATCTACCGTTGTTCCAAATCTTTTTGCTATTAGGTATAGGCTATCCCCCGGTCTTACTGTGTATGTGATAACCCTTGTGTATACCTTCTTTACTTTTTTAGGTTTTGGGCTTACAGATGGTTTGGTTTTCTTTGTTGTGTATCTTTTGTAGGTTTTTTTAGGGGGTTTTGTTGTGTATTTACGGTAAACCCTAACTTTCCTTTTTATACATAAGGTTTGCCCCGGGTGTATAAGGTTTGACTTTAGGTTGTTTAGCTTTTTTAGGTAGTTTACACTTACCTTAAACTTTTTTGCTATCCTAAGCAAACTGTCCCCGGGACGGACTTTGTAGGCTACTGAACAGGTGTAAAGGTAAGAGGGCTTCTGCCTGTTTATCTTTATGATTTTTACCTTTCTATGTTTGCTTTTCTTTTTTGTAGGTATTTTTAGTTTTTGTCCCGGATATATAACATAGGGCTTTTTTAGGTTGTTTTCCTTTATTATATCTACAACAGAAACACCAAACTTTTTTGATATTAGGTTTAGGCTGTCCCCCGGTTTTACTGTGTATGTTAATCCAAAGGCTGTGTATACTCCTATCAGGAGGGCTACAATTAGCTTAGTAAAGGATTTCAAAGTCTGTATAACCTCCTTCTTTATCCTCAAACTGGTATCTAATATCTGTAACCTCTGCTAAAGGCGGCCCCTTCTCTATTGCTTCAAAGAATTTTCTTAAGGTTTCTTCATCTCCTTCTGCTACAACTTCAACTGTCCCATCAGGTAGGTTTCTTACATAGCCCTTTACCCCAAACTGGTCTGCTTTGTTCTTTACAAAGTATCTAAAGCCTACCCCTTGCACTGTTCCTGCAAAGTTTATATGTAGTAGCATACCTTTCTCCCCTGTTTTTGTTTTTCCATTATAATCTATTCCGTTTTTTTATATATTCCTGTTCAATGTAGTCTGCAAACTCCTGTGGTTTGTTTATATCAAATGTTAAGCTGTGTTTATAGTAATCTGTTATATAGCCCTTTACCTCTGTTTCTGGTAAAACCGGTTGTCTGTTTTCTGCCTTTCTTATAACCTCAAATTTATGGCTGTGGGGGTAGTTTTTAAAGCCTTCAATTATCACAAGGTCTGTGTCTGGGGAGGCATAATGTTTAATTACCACAGAGGGGTCTGGTTTTTCTTCCTTTATATAGTGGGTTATCCTGTCAGGTGATACAAGGAAAACCTCCTTTGCCCCACTGTGGAAAAAGCGGTAGCTGTCCTTCCCCGGCGTGTCTGTTTGTGCCTTTCCCTTAGGGTCGTGTTTTATTGCTGTTATTTTGTATCCCCTTTGGGAAAGTATCCTTATAACAGCTTCTATAAATGTGGTTTTTCCGCTGTTGTGTATACCGACTATGCTTATAACAGGTATATTTTTATCCATGGAGTTGCTTTACCAGTGTGTATACTGTTTTTTTCAGATTTTTCCTGTCTACGACCATATCTATCTGTCCCTTTTCCAGTAGGAACTCTGACCTTTGGAAGCCTTCAGGTAGCTGTTGTTTTATTGTTTGTTCTATTACCCTGGGACCTGCAAAGCCTATAAGGGATTCAGGTTCAGCAATTATAACATCTCCTAAGAAGGCAAAACTGGCTGATACCCCACCCATTGTAGGGTCTGTAAGTATTGATATATAAAGTATCCCCGCTTTGTTCATTTTATCTACAGCTATTGATGTTTTTGCCATCTGCATAAGGGATACTATACTTTCCTGCATTCTTGCCCCACCTGAGGCGGTTATTGTGATAAAGGGTATTTTATTCTCTATTGCAAACTCAACCCCTTTTACAAACTTTTCCCCTACAACACTACCCATACTACCACCCATAAATCTAAAATCCATAGGTGCTAAAACCACTTCCCTGTCGTAAATCTTTCCGTATGCAATGATTATTGCATCGTTCAGCCCTGTTTTTTCCTGTGCTTCTTTTATCCTGTCTTTATACTTTTTTGTATCTTTAAAGTTTAGAATGTCTATAGGCTTTATGTTTGGGAAAAGGTCGTAGCTTCTAACCTCATCAAGGAACATATCAACCCTTTCCTTTGCGTTCATTCTAAAGTTAAAGCCACAATGGGGGCATATCTTCATATTTTTCTTTAGGTCTTCACTGTATAGTAAGGTCTTACATTTATCACACTTTAGCCATTCCCCTTTTTCAACCTGTAGTTTTCTCCTTCCTTTAAACTTATTAATAAGGTCTTTTAATCCCATCTAATCCTCCAGATAGGCAATACTAAGTATCCTTTCATTAAAATCCCCTTTCCTGTAAGAAAAGAGGTTTTCACCACAAATTGTGCAAAGGTTAAGGTCTATAATAATAGCATCTTTCCTATGGTCTTTTATTATATCAACTGCCATCTCTTGCATAGAGAAGAATGTTTTTTTCCCTTCTGTGTAAAGGTATTTTAAAGGTAGCCCCTCTTTTTTAAACATATCAACAAAATCTGTTCCAACCTCATAACAGCATTTCCTTGCTGAAGCTCCTATTATCACTTTCGGACTGTCCTTTAGTAATCCTAAAGCATTTTGGATTATGCCACCTACCAACCCCCTCCACCCTGCGTGAACCATCACCACAGTTTCCCCATCTGATAGGGCGATAGGCATACAGTCTGCGGTAAGGACACCAACAGCGGCATTTTTATCTTTAGTGTAAACCCCATCTGCTTCTATAGTATCTATCTGGTCTGTTCCCACTACTTTGTTTGTATGCTTCTGGTTGGGAATATAAAGGGGAATACCACCAAGTTTTTTTATAAAATTTTCCCTGTTTGCTTTTTCACGCATATTCCCATCTTCCCGCTGTGAAAAAACAAAAACAGTATTACCAATCTTTATTTTTTCCATTACTTAACCCTTTCCCAAACCACATCTTTAACAGTTTTCTCTTTACTATCTATTATTATCCCCACTGCGTAAACCTCAGGATAGTTTAGATATTTTTCGTAATATCTCTTCTCTTTTATCTGCTGTATCGGGTTTCCTTCCCCTTCCATCTTCAACTCAAAAATATAAACTTTATCTAATACTATAGCGGTTAAGTCTATCCTGCCCCTATCTGTTGTGTCCTCTATCTCTATCTGCAACCCTGCCCCAGATAGATACATATACAATGCTACCGAGTAATAACTTTCTGTATCCCTTATATCCTTTCTAACAAACAGCTGATATGGAACAGATGAAAACAGACTTTTTAACACATCTTTTAGTTTGTCTAACTCCCCTTCAGCTAAAATATCGTAGAGAGTATCCTCTATCCTCTCTTTTAACTGTCTGTTTGGAACAATATAGTCAAGTATATAATCGTTAAAACTGGTTCTAACCTCCTGATTTGGAAAGGTAAGTATGTATTTTGTCTTCCCTGCCCTTCTCTTTACATCTTTAATCGTCAGATACCCAGCTTGGAACATAACTGTTTCTACTTCTATATCCTCTATATCAAAGCTGTCCAGTATACGACTGCTTACTTCTAAATTCTCAAACTGTAGTGTGTTGTAGCCCCTGTCTTTCAGTAGTTTTATCAGAAATGTTGGTGTAGCTGTCTTAAACCAGTAGTTATCAAACTGTTTGTTTTTTAGAAACAGTAGAATATCATAAGGGTTGTATACTTTCTCCTCCCCTAAAAAGTTATACCCGTTATACCATCTTCTTACTTCTTCTAAGTCTATTCCTTCAGTATACTCTTTAAACTCATTTGTAAGGTTGCTGTGTAGAAATCCGCATATATAAGCAAAGTCTGGATTTAATGATATATCTATCAAATTATTTAAACCACTAAATATAGAAACCCTTGAAAATCTGCTTACTCCCGTTAGAAATGCAAAGCGTATATATGCGTCGTTGGACTTTATTATGGTGTAGAAACTACGCAGAAACTCTCTGTTTTGTTTAGCAACATCAAGGTTTTCTTTTTCTACATTGTCCAGTATCGGTTTGTCATATTCGTCTATAAGGATTACTACTTCTTTCCCATACTTCTGGTATGCTTTTTCAAGAAGTTCTTTAAAACAGACGGAGGGGTTTGATGTATGCTTACAACTAATATCTAATCTTTCTTGATTGCTTTCCATTATTGCTAAAGCAACCTCCTTGGTGCTTTCCAGAGTTTTAAAGTCTCCAGCCCAGTCTATTTTAATAACAGGGTGGGGTTCAAAGTCGTATTTGTCGTATATGTATAGCCCTTCAAACAGTTCTTTACTTCCTTCAAATATCTCTTTTAGAGTATCTAAGAACAAAGATTTTCCAAATCTACGGGGACGGGAGAGGAAAACAAACCTATAATCCTGTATTAGGTCTAACGCTTCTTTTGTTTTGTCTATATATATATAACCCTCTTCTCTAATCCTTCTAAAAGTTTGTGTATCAACTGGTAGTCTTTTCTTCATAACTGTTTCTCCTAAAGAAAGTATACATACAAATAATATAACCCTATAAAGGGGTAGAGGGTAAATTTTTGGGAAAAAAGGGAAAAGTGGGGAAAATAGACAAAAATACCAAGATACCCTGTAAAAAATTTTTACAGGTTGACATAAGT
>JAADEV010000045.1 GCA_013153295.1 Aquificota bacterium
TAACAAAAGCAAAATAGCAGAAAGTAAAAGTAGCCGTAAGTCTGTCCAAATATACGGACAGATAGCGGTAGCAAGGTGTGGTGACCACCTGCGTAGGGTAAGGTCGCATTAAGCGACAAACCCCTGCAGAAGCTACCGATTAAAACCGGTAGTAGTTCACGGATAAGGATTAATTACAGCTTACGCCATACTCCAACTGGCATAGTGTTCCAAAAAGTATTTGGTAAGAATAAGTCGCACACTTACTATGGTCTGTAGCCTCTAATCCAAAAACATCTTCAGGGTCTATAAACTCTATAAAAGGGGCACCTCCATCGGAGAACTTCTGAAAAGTGGCGTAAGCAAGGTCTTGGGGCAGTATATTATCCCCTCCACAGTGGACAATAAACATTGGGAACATAGGTATCCAATCATCAACATTATTCTCCCTTAGCCTTGCCCTTAGGGGGTATTCAGTGTTATTAAGAAAGCCGTCTATAGCCTCAGCTGTAAATAGGTCAGATGGGGTAAATACATCTCCCTTTGTAGGGTCTTTACCAACCATTGCAAACATCATACCTAATATAGTAAAACCATCTTTCGTTTTATCAAACAGGCTGTCCATCTGTGTATCAAAAGGTGGATTAAACACCTCAGATAGGTTCACATCTGGATAAGCCTTTGAGTATGCATAAACCACATAGGCAGGGTAAGGTGGGAAAACCATAGTAGGGGAGCTTATTATCCCCATTCCTAAGGTCTCTAAATCGTAAACCCCTGCCATAGGGAATACACCTTTTACAGTAAACCCTTGGCTATCCTCCTGTAGTTTTTTAGCGGTCGCCATTGTAGCGTATCCACCTTCAGAGTATCCTGCAAGGTATACCTCTTTTCTAATAGGTATTTTTGAGGTTTGTGCCAGCTCTACAACAGCCTTTAACAGGTCTATAGAGGAGTTTGCAAGTGGGTTTTCCATCATATATGTATGGTAGTGGTCTACAGATGCACCGTATCCTATATAGTCTGGCATAGAAACTGTAAACCCAAGTTTACCTGTGTAGTAGACAATCAGCTTAAATGTAGCACTAACATCTGTTTGACCGCTTATAAGTTTCTTTATATCTTCTACAACAACATTAGAAGGGGCTTCTTTGTCTGTAAAGATTGTTCCGTGTTGGTCTGATACTACTGCCGGTGTAAACCCAGATGGTAAGGTTTCCGGGTCAGGGAAGGCTACAATACCTGAGGCTTCAACGGTATTCCCTTCCTCATCTGTGGTAAGGTATAGAACTTTAAAGATTAAAATTCCAAACGGTTGTGTAGGTAAAACCCCTGCCACCCCAGATGAAACTGGGCTTAAACCTGCCACCAGTGAAGAAGAGGAAGAGGACAGCATTTTATTAACATCATCAGAGGATAACTTAGCTACCAGCTGGGCGTCTAACAGTGCTGATGTTCCACCACTCCCAGAACCTCCACTCCCATCACAGGAAAGGAAAAATGCAGTAAATACAAAAAACCATACAGATAGAAAAACTTTCTTTAACATAACTTGCCCTCCTTATAAACTAAAATTAAAAGATTTTTAATAATTAGATAAGGTTTATTAATCTTAGCAAAGATATCAATACTAAAATCAAGATGCATTCTAAGATTTTTTACCGTAAAATGTATTTTCTATATACCTGATTGGGGTTTGTAAGTGGGAAAAGTAAAAGACCTTAGACCTATTAAGCTACAGGAAAGGAAACTGCTTGCTATAAATCAGCTACTTTTACCTAAAGAGTTAAAATGGGAAACGCTGGAAACATACCAGCAGGTTGCAAAAGCTATTAAAGATATGGTAGTTAGGGGAGCCCCCCTTATCGGTGTAGTTGGAGCTTACGGCTTTGCCATAGGTGTAAACCAGATAGTATCCCAAAACCAAGATTTATCCAAAGCGGAAGAAGTTTACAATACCCTTAAAAACACACGCCCTACAGCTGTAAACCTGTTTTGGGCGTTAGATAGAATGTGGAACAAACTACAAAAACTGATAAATAATGGTGTAGAAAAGGAAACAATTGTTGAAACGCTGTTTAAAGAAGCGAAAAAAATAGAAATGGAAGATTACCACGCCAACAGAAATATAGGCGGTTATGGGGAGGTTTTCCTTCCAGAAAAGGGAAATATACTAACACACTGTAATACAGGGGCGTTGGCTACATCTGGCTGGGGAACAGCGTTAGGTATAATCAGAACTGCCTTTGAAAACGGTAAAGATATAAAGGTTTTTGTTGATGAAACAAGACCATACCTACAGGGGGCAAGGCTTACAGCTTGGGAGTTAGAATACGAAGGTATCCCCCACTACCTTATAACCGATAACTCAGCAGGTTTTCTAATGAAAAAGGGAATGGTTGATGCAGTTGTGGTAGGGGCTGACAGGATTACCAGAAATGGAGATGTAGCAAACAAAATAGGAACATACACCCTATCTGTCCTTGCAAAGGAGCATAACATACCTTTCTATGTGGCGGCACCTACATCAACATTTGACTTAAAAACATTAAAAGGGGAAGATATTCCCATAGAAGAAAGACCGCAAGAAGAGGTTAAAACCTGCGGTGGAAAGCAGATAGCCCCAGATGGAACACAGGCTATAAACTACTCATTTGATATAACGCCGTCATCTAACATAACAGCTATAATAACAGAAAGAGGTATAATCTCCCCTGTTAACAGGGAAAATGTGGAAAAATTTTTTGAATACAAAGGTGGCTAAAATGAAAGTTGTTGCTATAGGAGGAGGGACAGGGCTGTCATCACTGTTAAGGGGAATAAAACAGTATGTTCCCCACGCAATAAAAGACCTGTCTGCAATAGTGACTGTAGCTGACAACGGAGGTAGTTCCGGTAGACTAAGGGAGGAAATGCAAATACCTGCACCGGGGGATATTAGAAACTGTATAGTAGCACTGGCAGAGGAAGAGGATATACTGGCAAAGGTTTTCCAATACCGTTTTCAGGAAGGGGAAGGGCTAAAGGGACACTCCTTTGGAAACCTTTTCCTTACAGTTCTTACAAAGATAACAGGAGACTTTTTAGACGCAGTAGAAATAACATCAAAAATACTTAAAATAAAAGGGAAGATAATACCTTCCACAGACGAGCAGGTTGATATAGTGGCAGAGTTTACAGATGGGCAGATAATAAAGGGGGAAACAGAAATTACAAACTACGGAAAAAAACTAAAAGGGAAGGTAAAAAAGATATGGCTTGAGCCTGCTGATGTAAAAGCCCCAGAGGGAGCAGTCCAAAAAATACTAAATGCGGACTACATAGTCCTTGGACCCGGTAGCCTTTTTACCAGTATAATACCTAATCTGCTTGTTGAGGATATAAAAAACGCCTTACTACAAACAAGGGCAAAAAAAGTTTATGTATGTAATGTGATGACCCAGTATGGGGAGACAGACGGCTTTACAGTAGCAGACCATATAAAGGCAATACATAACGCCACAGGGGATAGGATTGTAGATGTGGTAGTTGCAAATACAAAGAAACCACCTAAAAGGCTTATAGAAAAATACAAAAAAGAGAACGCCCAACCTGTTGAATTAGACAGGGAAGAGGTGGAAAAAATGGGAATAGAGGTGTTTGGGGACAACCTACTAAATGCAAACAGCTACATAAGACACGACCCACAGAAACTTGCCTCATTCCTAATAGACATATTTAACAGAATAAAAAATTAGCAATAGTAGATGGAAAGGTATCTGGCAGGGTTTGACACAACACAGATAGAAGGGATAAAAGCCCAGACAGTTATAGTAGGTTCTGGGATAGCAGGGTTATCAACTGCATTACAGCTTATAAACCTTGGCATAAAGCCTGTTATAATCACCAGAACACCCTACACAGTATCAAACTCATTTTTGGCACAGGGAGGGATAGCCGCACCTATAGGTAAAGACGACACAACAGCCCTACACCTACAGGACACATTAAAGGCAGGTAGGGGGCTTTGCATACAGAAAAATGCCCAGATACTTGTTGAAGAGGGACTTGAAAGGGTTATAGACCTTATAAGGTATGGGGTTGATTTTGACAAAGATAAAGACGGACTAATCCGCCTTACAAAGGAAGGGGGACACTCAAAAAGGAGGGTTTTACATATAAAAGATGAAACTGGAAAGGCTATAGCCACAGCCCTTTACAACCTAATAAAAGATAAAGTGGACATACTGGAAGGGTATAACCTTGAAGAGATACTAACAGAAGAAGGGCAGTATAAAGGGATTTTAATCTCCGCAAAGGAAAAAAAATATATTATCTGGAGTAAGTCCCTTGTGATAGCAACAGGGGGATACTCACCTATATACCTACGAAACACCTCAGCCTATACAGTGTCAGGGGATACAATAGGGGTATCATTCCGGGCAGGGTGTATCCTTTCAGACCTTGAGTTTACACAGTTTCACCCAACGGCGTTAAATATACCTAACCAGCCAGCATACCTAATAACAGAAGCCCTTAGGGGAGAAGGGGCAATACTAATAGACCAAAATGGAAACAGATTTATAGATGAGATGAAGCCAAGGGACGAAGTGGCAAGGGCAATATTCCACAAAGAGATGGAAGGAAAAAAAGTCTTTTTAGACCTTACCCCATTAAAGGAAAGGGGAATATCCCTACAGGAAAGGTTTCCAACAGTATATAACCTACTTAAAAAATTTAACCTACTGGATAAAAACAAAATACCTGTAAGCCCAGCAGTCCACTACACAGTAGGGGGGATACAGGCAGATGTTAACGGAACCACATCTGTAAACGGGGTGTTTGCAGTAGGGGAGGTAGCCTCAACAGGCGTCCACGGGGCAAACAGACTTGCAAGCAACTCCCTACTTGAATGTATAACATTCGGCAGTAAAACAGCCTACTCAGTATACAAACACAACCTTTACACAAAGGTAGAGGAAGTAAAAATTAAAAACAGGGGAATAGGAACTAAACTATTGAAAACAGAAGAAAAAAGCCGATACTTTTATCAAATAAAAAAACTAATGTGGGAGAAAGTAGGACTGGAGAGAACGGAGGAAGGTCTCTCACAGGCATTATCAACAGTGGAAGGATTACAAAAGGAGCTACTACAGTATACAAACAGTAGGGAGCTGATAGATACACTGTATCTGGCAAAGGGGATTATCCTGTCTGCAAAAAACAGAAAGGAGAGCAGGGGAACCCATTACAGAAAAGACTTTCCACAGGAAAAAGACTACTACAAAAAACATACAAAGGTTTATAATGATTTTAAAATAAAACTGGAGGTAAATTAGTCATTCAGGAGTTAAGGGTTAACAGAAAAATCAGAGTAAAAGAGGTAAGGCTTATTGACGAAAATGGGCAGAACTTGGGAATAGTTCCTATAGAGGAAGCCTTACGCCTTGCAGAGGAGAGGAATTTAGACCTTGTGGAGGTCTCACCTAACGCAAAGCCACCTGTATGTAAAATTATGGATTACGGCAAATACAAGTTTGAGCAGAAGAAAAAGGAAAAGGAAGCAAGGAAGAAACAACGGGCTAAAATGCAAAACATCAAAGAGATAAAGTTCAGAATAAAGATAGAAGACCACGACTACCAAACAAAGGTCAGACACATAAGGGAGTTTATCCAAAACGGGGATAAGGTAAAGGTCTGGATATGGTTCAGAGGCAGGGAAAATGTCCACCCTGAGCTTGGGGAGAAACTGGCAAACAGAATAATACAGGATTTAGAAGATGTGGCAAAGGTTGAAAAACCACCTAAAAAAGAAGGTAGAAATATGCTGTTTACCTTAGTCCCTAAAGGCAAATAGGGGCTTATAATGTTAAAGGGCTAACTTAGGTTAGCCTTCCTATACACGCAGAGGATACGCTGTAGGCTGGTTATAAAAGCGCCTACTGTGATTATGTAAAGCCCTAATACTGGGTAGTTTAGAAGTAGGGATATTATGAGGACTA
>JAADEV010000126.1 GCA_013153295.1 Aquificota bacterium
ATACCTATGTATGAATTTATCCTGTTAAATCTAAGTTAGCTTTCAGAAAGTATTATTATAAAATCACCTCTGTTGAATTGATGTAGGTTAAAGATTTTTGTTCCTTTGTGGTTAAAAATAAACAGTAAAAAGGAGGTAAAAGATGGCTTTAAAGATTTATCCTGTGGCGGAAAAGTTTGACCCTGAGAAGCCAGTTTCAGAAAAGATAATAACCACAGATAATATGGTGGTTGTCCATTTCTATCTGAAGGCAGGGCAGAAGATACCACTACACACCTCAACATCAGAGGTTTTTGTGGTTGTTCTACAGGGAAAAGGTAAGTTTTTCTATGGAGATGAAAACAGTTATGAGGTTTTAGAGGAAAGGGAAAGTCTATTTTACCAGTCTGAGGAACCACACGGGTTTGAAGCGGTTGAGGATATGATAGTGCAGGCTGTAATAAGCCCAAATCCCCAGAAAAAGATTAAGCTGTAGAACCCTTGACTAAAATCAATGAAGGGGAAAGGTTATTTATATAGATTTAAGACAAAAAAGTATTAAATTCCCTTCCCCAAAGAAGGTTAGCTGGAGGACAAACTACAAAATGATGGAAGTTGGTTCTTGGTTGTGGAAGCTGTCTTATATGTTCCACGTTATTTCCAATGCCGCATTTTTTGGAATATCCCTTGTTTTTACATTTGCAGATAACAACCTCCTTAAAGAGGAGATAGTTAAAAAGTATCTGAAAATATCCTCCCTGTTTGTGTTTTTAACAGGGGCTACAGGTATACTTTTACTGTCAATCTTAAGTATGAACGGAATGGACGACCTTACAAACAACCCTGTAGGTCAAAGTGCTTTGGCTATGATACTTGGGTATCTTATAGTCCTTTTTGTTTTTTCCCTTGCCCTTATATACAAAGGCGGGGAAGCTAAAGTTTACAAAACTTTATTTGGGATTATGTTTTTCAGTTATCTGTTTGTTTACTTACTGAGAGTATACTTAACAACATAGGAGGGTTTAGGAGATGAGTAATCTAATGGACCAAACCACCAAGAAGTGGTTTCTGATTTTCGTCCTGTCAACGATTGCCGCCGTTGGTCTGTTTACCTTTATGACCGTCAAACAGATTAAAGATGTTCCACCAATCCCGCAGGAAGTGAGGGGGACAAAGACCCTGTATACCTACGATGATATAGTGCAGGGTAAGGCATACTTCCAAAAGTATGTTGTGATGGACCACGGGACGCTACTTGGTAATGGTGCGTATATGGGACCTGACTACACAGCTTGGATACTACACGAGAAGATAGTCAACCTCCAAAACATATACGCACAGGAGAAATACGGTAAGAAGTATTCACAACTTACCGGTGAAGAGAAGGCACAGATTGACTATCTGGTCACTATGGATGTTAGACAGAAGTCAATCCTGAGGGAAGGGGTCACCAAGCTAACTCCACAGATGGAACAGGCTTGGGAAATTGTTAAGAAAAAACTTGTTAAGTTTTTAGTGGAAGGAAATCCCCAATACGCTTGGGTAGGGGGGCTTGTAAAACCTGAAGAAGCTGAGAAGATGGCCGCATTTATTGATTGGACAACACTTGTGGCTGTCACTCCTAGACCTTCTGCAAAACCAAAGGAAGAGGTTAGCGTTATCACTTCTTTAGGTGAACCTTTAAATGTTTACAAAAACCTGAATATCCACCCAACTTACACAAACAACTGGCCACCTGAACCTGCTATCGGCTTAGATGCTACATACTCTTCACTTTTCTGGTCTCTGGTGGCGTTTATGGCGTGTTGGGCTTTAACAATCGTTGTTATGTGGGCTTTCTACGACTACTTCCTCAAGTTTGATGACCACAAGGAATATGACGAGTCTCTAAAAATAACAAAACTAACACCAATGCAGGAAAAAGTTATCAAGTTTGTTCCACTTGTTCCACTGTTCTTCGTTTTACAAACACTGTTAGGCGGATATATGGCACACCTATACGCTGACCCATCACACAGCTGGATTGTTCCACAGTCTTTACTACCTTTCAATGTTGCAAGGGAGTTCCACCTAAACCTTGCTGTTCTATGGATTGCCATCGGTTGGCTTGCAGGTGGACTGTTTATAGCACCACTTGCTTCTAAAGGAAAGGACTTCAAGTTCCCTATAGCAGTAGATATCCTTTGGGTTGCACTGTTAATCGTTGGTGGTGGTGGTCTCATAGGTCTGTGGATGGGAGCTTTAGGACTACTGCCAGATGACCTATGGTTCTGGCTTGGTTCTGAAGGTAGGGAGTATATTGAGCTTGGAAGACTTTGGGACATTGGTCTGGTTGTAGGTCTGGTTCTGTGGTTCACAATCGTGTTCTTTACAGTTAGACAGGCTGATAAGGTTACACCTCCACTACAGATGATTATCTGGTCTGCTTTTGCTATAGCTGTTCTGTATATGGCTGGAATGGCACCACTACACAAAATAATGCCTAACTTCACAATAGATGACTACTTTAGATGGTGGGTTGTTCACCTATGGGTTGAGAACACATTTGAGCTGTTCGCCGCAGGAACACTGGCATTCCTAACAGTTGCCCTTGGTCTGGTAAGTGCCAGATTTGCCACAATTATGATGTTCTTTGAGGCATTCCTTATAGTTGCCGCAGGAACAATAGGAACTGGACACCACTACTTCTGGATGGGTGAAAATGAATTCTGGATTGCTTGGGGTGGAGTGTTATCCTCACTTGAACCTCTACCACTTGTTATCCTAATGATAGAGGCTACAAAAGAGTATCTCCACATTAAAGAGAAAGGAGACAAATTCCCATTCAGAATGGCATTCCTATGGCTTGCAGGTTCAGCTTTCCTAAACTGGCTTGGAGCAGGTTTCTATGGAATGTTAATCAACCTACCAATTGTTAACTACTACGAACACGGAACATACTTTGGAATGGCACACGGACACGTTGCCTTACTTGGAGCTTTCGGATACATCTCCATAGCATTCCTATACTTCATCGCAAGGGCTAACGCATTAGCTAAAGGCTTACACTGGGACGAGAAAATATCCAACCTTGGTTTCTGGCTAACAACACTTGGTATCTTTATCTTCGCATTCCCAGTTCTGGTAATCGGTGAGAAACAGATGGAGTGGGCTTACAACTACGGATACTGGGTAGCCAGAACAAGGGAAGTTCTTGAAGGAATGGGCTTCTGGCTATGGATAAGACTTATACCTGACCTTATGATAGTAGCAGGTGCAATACTTATACTTGTAGACCTTATATACAAACTCTACCTATCCAAAAAGGTATCACCTGCTACAGCTACAACATAATTAAAAAACCAACTTAGACTAAAGCCTGCTGTCCTCTGCGGACAGTGGGCTTTTTTTGGGAAGTTGTGAAAAGGTTAACCAGATAAAAATAAGGAATTAAATAATAAAAACTTTAAACTACTTGCTAACCTCTTTGCCTAACTTTTTTTCTACAGACTGTATTTTTTGGATTAATCTGTTGCTTTTGCCCTTTCTTATATCAAACTTTACAACTGAGTAAACCCTGTTGCAGTCCTTCTCAAGCTGTTTGTAAGCCTGATTTATTATTTGTAAAGCCTCTTCCATTGTTTCTGTTTCAAAGACTGTCCCCATTGGGGTTAGTTTGTAGGGTATACCGCTTTCATCTATCATTTTTATTATTCTGGATACATAGGCACTTACACTTTCACCTTTATCTGTGGGAAACATTGCAAACTCAACTAAAACTGACATTTTACCCCTCCTTTATACAATAGTGGCTGTTATTACTGTTTTTATTATATCCCCTTTCTTTAGAACCTGCGCCAATGTATACAGCTCAACCTCTTCCATTGTTTTTTTATCTGTAGCCCTAAGGGAGCTTACTTTACCTACCCTTACTACAGCAGGTCTGTCCTGTATTATGTAGCCTTTCTTTTCAAACTCTTTGATTACTAACTCAGAAAGGGTATCCTCATCAAGTTCGGTTATATCAACACCATCAAGTATAAGCATAAGTTTGTTTTCCATCAGTTTTCCCCAATCTCTTCTATGTATTCCTCAAGTATCCAGTTTATCCTTCTTATTCTGTCCTTTATCCTGTTGGCTATACGGTATTTTTTCTCTGGGGGGATTATCTCCACCACTGTAGCCTCAGGTCTGGCTATTATATGCTTTACTGTTCCTTTCCTGTCTATTACCAGTATTAGTGGCACATCTACTTTAAGGATACGGTAGTTTAAAAATGCGTCCCTGTAGGCTCTACAAACAGGTATCTCAAGTGGTAAAAGTTTTTTTAGCTTTTCTACTTCCTGCTGGTCTGACCTACTAAGTAAAACTGCTAAAAACTCTACTTTGTCCTCGTATTTTCTGTAAAGCTGGTTTAACGATGGTAGATACTGGTATGTTCCTGTCTGGTCTCCTATTGCAAAAAATACTACAACAGCAGGTCTGCCGTTTATTATCTGCGATGCTTTTACAGTGTTTCCATTTTCATCTATACAGGTAAAATCTTTAAAATGTTTCCCTACCACATCTTTATCAAAGGCGTAGGACAGGCTAAACAGTGTAAGTAGCAATGTTATCAGTAGTTTCATCTTTTATCTCCTTTCCTATGTTGTTCTCCCTTTCCTCTCCAATCTGTGTAAGTTTTACTGTGGTTATAGAGTTTACAGGTTTGTCTGTCTTAAACTTTATATGTATGTAATTCCCTGTAAGCCCTATTTTGTAATCCCCTTTTTCAGACAGTATAAGTGCCTCTAAGTTTTTGTTTAAAAATCTTTTCCTAAAGTTGTAGTTTTTCTGGTTTGAAAGTTGTATAAGCTGTCTGGTTCTCTCTTTTTTCTCCTGCGGGTGGACTGTATCCCCTATTTTGTAAGCTGTTGTCCCCTTCCTTGGGGAGTATGTAAATGTATGTATGTAAGATAGTGGTAGTTGTTTTATAAAGTTGTAGCTCCTTTTAAAGGCTTCTTTATCCTCTGTTGGAAATCCTGTTATTATGTCTGTTCCTATTGCTGTTTCAGGTCTTTTGTTCAGTATTTTGGTTATTACCTGCTCATACTGGGCAGTTGTGTAGTTTCTTTTCATATCTTTTAATACTTTATCGTCCCCAGATTGGAGTGATATATGGAAGTGTGGGGCTATTTTTTCTTCAGCTGTTAAAAGGTCTATTAGATTATCGTCTATTTCGTTAACCCCCATTGAGGAAAGTCTAATCCTATAAAGCCCTTTTATTTTTATAAGCTCTTTTAAAAGCTGGTAAAGTGTTTCTCCCCTATCTACGCCAAACTGGGAAAGCTGTGTTCCTGTAAGGACTATCTCTTTAAAGCCTCTATTTACAAGTGTTTCTACCTGTTCCTTTATCTGCTGTATAGACCCGCTTCTTACTTTCCCTCTGGCAAAGGGAATTATACAGAAGGAACAGAAGCTATTACACCCTTCTTGAACTTTAAGTATTGGTCTTGTTCCTTCGTAAAATGTGCTTATAAAGAATGTATCAAATCGGTTTTTGTAAAAGATGTTTTGTATAAAAACTTTATCCTGATGTTTTGAGTTTATATAATCCTCTACTATCTCAAGTATATCCCCTTTGTGGGAGTTTCCTACAACAAGGTCAACCTCTTCCATTTTTGCCAGCTCTTCAGGTGATACCTGTGCATAACAACCTGTTGCAACAACAACTGCGTTGGGGTTTCTCCTTTTTGCTTGTCTAAGGGTCTTCCTTGAGGTTCTGTCTGCATCATTTGTTACTGTGCAGGTATTTACTACATATATATCAGCTTTATCTGTAAAGTCTACAAGCTGGTATCCTCTGTTAAGGAAACCCTCTTCCATACCGGAGGTTTCAAAATGGTTCATTCTACACCCTAAAGTAGCAAAGGCAACTTTTAACTTTTTCATTCTCTACTTTTTATTATCAGTTTTAATTGGTGTTTAAATTATATGC
>JAADEV010000059.1 GCA_013153295.1 Aquificota bacterium
TCTGTTTTACAGGTTTGTCCCTGTGTCTCCGTTTTAATGCTACATAGTATTCAGCCATTCTAAGGGGCATTTCTTTGTCGTTTTGGGTTTGTAGTTCTATATGTAGGACAGAACCGTCCTCAAGCTGTAGGACTAAGTCTGCAATTCTTTCCTTTGCCTCAGGGAAGGTGTTATCAAGTATCTTTACAGCCCTTTGACCTGTTAGTATATGGACAAACTTGTGGGGTATCTTGCTGATTATATCCCTTAGTGTTATGTCTAACTTTCCCATTGTATATTCCTTTATTTATCTAAATACTGTTCTTTTCCGTTAAGGAGTATCATATATTTCATATACTCAAACATAAACTCAAAGGCTTCTATATGTCTTTTTGCCTCAAATTCATTCCTACCCCAAGTGTATATACCGTGGTTTCTTATTAATAGACCGGGGACAGATGGGTTTATAGCCTTTCCGCTTTCCTCCGCCAACTTATCCAGATTAAACCAGTTTTCTACTATTGGTAGTTTTATTAGAGGGTCTTCCTCCCATATATCCAACGCCTTTATCATCTCCATATCTTTAAGGGGAACATACCCTTCTTTAAAAAATACCTGTGATATAAAGTTATTGTTAACTGTATGTATATGTATCACACACCTTGCGTCTGTTTTTTGGTATATCTGTGAGTGTATTTTGGTTTCCGCCGAAGGCTTCATTCTGGTTCTTTCTATAGGGTTTGCGTCTTTATCCACAAAAATAACATCTTCGTGGCTTACAGTCCCTTTGTCTTTACCACTACTTGTTATAGCAAAGTATAAAGGGTCGTCGTGTAGTTTGTAAGACAAGTTCCCACTGGTAGCTGGAAACCAACCTCTGTTGTATAGCTTTACCTTAATATCGTTAAGTATATTTACCGCTTTTTGTTTTTCCTCTTGATACAGTCTGTAGGGCATCGGTTAACACCTCTTACTGCTGGTCTTCTGATGACACTGTTATTACAGTTTTCACATTACCCCTAACATTCCAATCCCCAACTACTTCCAACTTTCTCGGCTTAAGTAGGTTGTATAAATCCTCATAAATCTTGTTTGTAGCCTCTTCGTGGGATATATACTGGTTTCTGTATTTGTTTAGATACAGCTTAAGGGATTTTAACTCTACTATATACTTGTCTGGAACATACTTTATTTTTATAGTTGCAAAATCTGGGTATCCAGAACGGGGGCATAAACAGGTAAACTCTGGGAAGGATATTTCTATTGTGTAGTTTCTATCTGGATTTGGGTTCTCCCACTTCTCTAACTTTGCTTCCTGTATCTCCTTCTCTCCGTATCTTAACTTCTCCATTTACACCTCTCTATTTATAATGTATTTTGCTAACTGGGTTAATATTTCAGGGTCTTTTAGGTCTTTTATCTGGGACACTGCCCTTTCAATATACTCCTGTGCCATCTGCCTTGACTTCTCAAGTCCGTAAATTTGCGGGTATGTAAGTTTATTCTTCTCCCTGTCTTTGTGGGTTTTTTTCCCTAATTTTTTTTCATCCCCAATCTCATCTAAAATGTCGTCCTGTATTTGGAAGGCAAGCCCAATATAAAGTCCATAGTTTGATAAAGCCTGCCTCTCTTCTTGTGTAGCGTTCCCAAGGACAGCCCCTATCTCACAACAGGCTTGTATAAATTTTGCTGTTTTGTGTGTGTGGATAAACTGTATATCGTTAAAGCTGTTTTCCTTTTCGTGGAGTATATCAGCCGCCTGTCCACCTACCATTCCGTATATACCTGTTCCGTGGGCAAGTAGGTTTATAACCTTAAGTAGCTTTTCAGGTTCTATTCCTTTAATGCCACTTATTAACTCAAAGGCATAGGACTGTAAACCGTCCCCTGAGAGTATTGCTATAGCTTCACCGTATACCTTGTGGCAGGTAGGTTTACCCCTTCTTAAATCATCATCGTCCATTGCAGGTAGGTCGTCGTGTATCAGCGAGTATGTATGTATAAACTCTGTGGCTACAGCAATATCCATAATACTGTCCCAGTCTTCCATACCCACTGCCTTTGCACTTTCCAATACCAGTAAAGGTCTAAGCCTTTTTCCACCTGCCATTACAGAGTAAGCCATTGCCTCAAACAGCTTTTCAGGTATACCCTTTGGTAGTCTTTTCTGTATTTCCCTGTCTATCTCCTTTGCCCTTTCCTTTAGATACCCTTTTATATCCATCTTTTAAACAACCTCAAAGGCGTTCTGTATGTGTTCCACCTCTTCCCCGTTGAAAGCCACCACATCAAACCTTACCCCTGTATTCCCTAAACCTTTCTGGGACAGATAACTAAGGGCTGTTTTGTATATTTTTTCCATTTTTTTAAAGGATATACTCTCCTGTGCAGTCCCAAACTGCTGTTTTTTCCTATATCTAACCTCAACAAACACAACGGTGTCTTTATCCTTAGCCACAATATCTATCTCCCCATACCTTGAGTGGAAATTCCTATCAAGTATCTGGTAGCCTTTATCTATCAACAGATTAACTGCCTTATCCTCAAACCTTTTGCCTATATCTTTACTTTTCAACCTTTACCAGTTTGTTATAATTCTTATCTCAGTTAAATATTATAGTATGGTGATGGCATATGAAGTGGCTAATTTTACTTATGTTTCTAATCTACTTTGGGACTATGGCATTTTTGGTTTATATCAGATTAAAACCTGCCCTTAAAAAGAAGAAAAAAGATGTATAATTGAAGAAAGTTCTTAGAACAAAGAGATATGATGGAAAAAACCATTGAGCTATCTACTTACTTAAAAATTTTAGAGGAGGTAAACAATCTGCCAGAGATAGAAAAAGCTGAAATAATAGAACCTCCTGAGGATACTGAAGCTGATATTTCCTTAAGACTAAAACTTAAGCCTAATATAAATAAATGGATTGTTCAGGAAAAAATACAGAAGATAAGATGGAAATACAGTAAAGAATATGAACCTATAACTTTGTATCTTGAGTTTTTCTAAAATGTAATAATGGGAATAAAAAAAGGAGACTGTATGGAGAAGATTTACAAATACCTGAAAAAACTGTCAACAGAAAGGGATTACCAGTATTTCC
Source organism: Aquificota bacterium (assembly GCA_013153295.1). Lineage (GTDB taxonomy): Bacteria > Aquificota > Aquificia > Aquificales > Hydrogenothermaceae > Persephonella_A. Next base: position 3,087 of record JAADEV010000059.1, read on the forward strand.
AGTGTGAAAAAACAGGTGAAGTGTGGGTAAGTGGTTATTTAGACAGCGAAAAGTTTGATATAGTAGTTAGACCTTACAGAAGATTTCAGGTAAAAGTTGTTTTTGAAACCCCAGATGAAAGGAAAGTAATGTTATTCCCAAACAAAATAGACGCATACAGAAGGGTAAAATCCTTCTTTGAAGAAAAAAAAGAAGATAAAAGAGAACTTTTAGAGGTAGGAAATGAAACTTAACATAGGGATAGTTGGACTCCCAAATGTGGGAAAATCTACAATTTTTAATGCCCTTACAGAAACTACAAAAGCCTCAGTTGCAAACTACCCATTCTGCACAATAGACCCAAATGTTGGGGTTGTTGATGTTCCAGATGAAAGGCTTTATAAACTGGCAAAAATGGAAAACTCCCAAAAGGTAATCCCCGCCACAATAGAGTTTGTTGATATTGCAGGTCTTGTAAAAGGGGCAAGTAAAGGGGAAGGTCTCGGAAACCAGTTTTTAGCAAATATCAGGAATGTCTCCGCAATAGCCCACGTAGTAAGGTGTTTTGAGGATAGTGATGTAGTCCACGTGGAAGGGTCTGTAAACCCTGTAAGGGACGCAGAAATAATAGAAACAGAACTTATATTAGCCGACCTACAGTCTGTAGAAAAAAGGCTTGAAAAGGTAGAAAAACCTGCAAAATCCGGAAACAAAGAGGCTAAATTTGAGGTAGAAGTCCTAAAAAAAGCAAAGGAGATACTTGAAGACCTAAAGCCCCTCAGGGCTTATAAAGATAAGTTTGAAGAGGAAGAACTGGACTACCTGAAAAAAACAATCTTCCCCCTTACACTTAAACCTATGATGTATATAGCCAATGTTAATGAAGAAGACCTACCAGATGGGGAAAACAATCCACACGTAAAAGCAATAAAAGAAAAGGCAAAACAGGAGAATGCAGAGGTAATCGTCCTGTGTGGTAAAGTGGAACAGGAGTTGGCAGAAATACCAAAAGAAGAAAGGAAGGAACTGTTAGAGGCTTATGGGCTGGAGGAACCGGGACTTAACAAAATGATAAAAGCTGGATACTCCCTACTTGACCTGATTACATACTTTACTGCAGGGGAGAAGGAAGCAAGGGCTTGGACTATAAAAAAAGGCACAAAAGCCCCACAGGCGGCAGGGGAGATACATTCAGATTTTGAAAGGGGTTTTATAGCCGCAGAGGTTATAAACTTTGATGAGTTGGAAAAGGTAGGTTCTATCCAAAAGGCAAAAGAGAAAGGGCTTGTTAGGATAGAAGGTAAAGATTATGTAGTCCAAGACGGAGATGTTATCTACTTTAGATTTAATGTTTAAAAAGGGGGATTAAAGGTGGTTAAAGAGGTTATAAAAAAAATAGTAAACAGGGAAGACCTTACAAAGGAAGAGATGGAAAACCTATTTTCCGCAATAATGAAAGGTGAAACCACAGACGCCCAACTTGGGGCTATCCTAATAGGACTAAAGATGAAAGGGGAGACCATTGATGAGATTTCAGCCGCCGCAAATGTAATGAGAAGGGAGGCTGTTAAAGTCCCTGTTGATGATAAGGAAGGGCTTGTGGATACCTGTGGAACAGGGGGAGATAAGGTTGACACCTTTAATGTTTCCACAATATCAGCATTTGTGGTAGCCTCAGCAGGGGGAAAAGTAGCAAAACACGGGAACAGGTCTGTTTCCTCAAAATGTGGCAGTGCAGACATAATGGAAGCGTTAGGGGTTAATATACAGATGGAACCTGAAACAGCCTCAAAGGCTTTAAAAGAGGTTGGATTAGCATTTCTGTTTGCCCCAATATACCACCCAGCTATGAAGAATGTTATAAAACAAAGAAGGGAAATAGGAGTAAGGACTATCTTTAACATACTGGGACCCTTGTCAAACCCAGCAGGGGCAAAATACCAACTTATGGGTGTATACGACAAAGATTTGGTAGAACCGTTAACATATGTTTTAAAGGATTTAGGGGTTGAAAGGGCTTTCGTTGTCCACGGCTTAGAAGGTTTAGACGAGGTATCAATTACAGCCCCAACCTATGTAGGGGAGTTGGACAACGGAGAGGTAAAATTTTACACAGTGGAACCTGAGGATTTTGGACTAAAAAAGGCAGACCTGTCTGATATAAAAGGTGGAGATTTAGAGTATAATCTAAGGATAGCACTTGATATTCTACAAGGAAAAGACAACACACCAAAAACAGACTTTGTAGCCCTTAACTCAGCCTTTGCACTAAAGGTAGCAGGTATAGTAAACTCAATAGAGGAAGGGATTGAATTAAGTAAAGAAAAGATTTATTCTAAAGAGGCTTACAAAGTTTTAGAAAAGTTAAGGGAGTTTCCCACAGGAGGGTAGCTATGGAAGTTATCTTTACTGTAATAGGGGTAGTATCACTTTTTGCAATACTGGTTATAATGTTTATCCTTGGGTATGAAGAAGCCCTAAAAACAAAAGTGGAAGACCCATTTGTCTATGAGGCATTTTTAGTAGGTGAAGGCTGGGACAAAGATGTTTTTGAAGAGTATGAAAAAATCATAGACATACTTGGTAGGGAGCCTTACGACGAGGAGATGAGAATATTCCTTGACCTTGTTGAAGAAGGATACCACGGAGATGTCCTTTTACAAAAATTCTTAGAAAGAATAAAAAAGAACCAGCATCATTAATTAACCATGGAAAAAAAGATACTTTTATCACCGGCTAAAGTT
>JAADEV010000004.1 GCA_013153295.1 Aquificota bacterium
ACCTTTTATATCTATTTTACAAACTTTTTGTTTTGCAGAACTGGAATTCAAGATAGTAAAGCATTCTACCGCCTATTAGAATGATACTGTAGATAATGTATATCCACGCTAAAAAGGCAAAGATACCGCTTAAAGCCCCGTATATTGGATTAGCCTTAGATATAAGAAGGATATACCTGTTAAACATTAAAGATATACCAAATAGGATAGAGGCAATAATCAGGGAAACATACAGAATTACTGAGACCTTTTTTATATGGTGTGGGGCGAGATACTGGTATATTACTAAAAGCATAAGCAGAAAAGATAAAAACTGGACTATAAAACCTACATTTGTAAAAATCTGTAATAGAAAATTTAGGTGAACCAGACCAAATGTTTTTGCCACAATAACCCAAGCCTTTGTGCTTTTTATCGCATTTAGAATAATAGATATTATGTTATGAAGGACAGAGATTGTGAAAAGTAGTATTGAAAATATTGGTATACCAAATATATAAACAAAAGCCCTCTTTTTTATACTTTCTTCTCTACCTCCAAACAGATGTTGGAAGGCGGTATGTAGTGAGGTAAATATACTTGTGGCAAAGTAAAAGGATATAACCAATCCTATAACCCCAAACATTCCCCTTTTTTCTGCTAAATCAACAATAAGCTGTAAAAACTGCTGTGTCATAACAGGAAATATACGCTGTAAAACAGACACTATAAACTCTGTTTTTATTGAAAGTAAAAAGGAAAGCCCTACAGTAAGGAAAAGCATTAGAGGAAAGAAGGACATTAAGGTGTAAAATGATATTGCCGCCGCGTGGTATGAAAAATCCTTAAAAAAGTAGTCTAAAACAGAACGATACAGCGAGGCTGTAAGGTTGTATAGTAAAGACCTTTTAGGGTCTATATGTAAAATGCCGTAAGGGTTTATATTTTTAATGGCTATCCCCCAAAAAGGGTTTTTTTAGCCTCCCCCAGCCCCCTTTAACCCTTTAACCTACAAACTCTGTTTTTATTACAGGTGGTTTTAACATTGTATTACTTACTGTGCAACCCCTTTTGCCTATCTCCATAACCCTTTCTATCTGCTTCTGGTCAAGGTCAGACTTGAAGGAAACCTTTATGGTTATCTCCGAGTATCTATTTTCCCTTTCGTGTTTTTTCCCTACAACCTCAATTTTTAAATCCTCTATTTTGTAGCCTTTATGCTGGGTATAAGCCTCAACTGTAAGCCCGAAACAGTATCCAACAGATATTAACATAAGGTCTACAGCCCTTAAGCCTGTAGCTGTCAAGTCAAAACCTTTTCCGTTTACCTCACCGTAAAAATGCCCATCTTTGTTAAGGCTAACAACTGCTACCTTTTCCATCTATTCCTCCTTATTTATGTTTGCCAGTTTTTTGTATATCTCTAAAACCGCTGAAAAATCCTTATCCTCTAAATCGTTTGCCTTTGCACTGGTGTAGAGGCTTAATGTTTGGGTTGTTATAACACAGGGGTAATCTAAATCTTTAGCAATATCAAGGGCGTAGCATATATCCTTGTGGATTAGGGCTACAGAGAAATGGGTTGAGTAGTCCTCTTTAAGTAGTTTTTCCTTTTTTGCCTCCAATACACCTGACTTCCCCGCCCCGTGGGAAAGAACATCAAGGACAAGGGCATCGTCTAAACCGGCTTTTTTTCCAAAGGCAAAAGCCTCAGACAGAACTGCCATAAAAGACCCAAGGACTGTGTTGTTTATCAGCTTCATTGTGGAAGCCCTTGAGTAATCCCCCATAAAGAAGATTTTTTCACCTAACACCTTAAATATATCTTCCAACTCCTTAAACTTACTTTCTTCACCGCTTACAAGTATTGTAAGTTTCCCCTGTGTTGCAGGTATAACGCTACCAAGGACTGGGGCTTCAAGGAAGTCAGCCCCGTGTTTTATAACTAACTCTGCAATCTTTTTTGCTGTGTTAGGGTGGACTGTGGTCATATCTATAAATGTTTTCCCCTGTAGTGGGACGCCAAGCTGGACAATCTTTGTGTAAATCTCCTCCACAGATTGGGAGTGGAAAAGCATTGTTATTATTACATCACTTTCTTCTACAAGCTGTTTTAAATCCTCTGTGTAAGGTAAACCACTTTCCTTTGCTACAGATACAGTTCTGTTCCATACTTTTACATCGTATCCAGCTTCAATAAGGTTTTTTGCCATAGGCTTTCCCATATGTCCCAGTCCTATCCAACCTATCCTCATCACACCCCATCCTTTACCAGTTTGTATATAAAACTATCCACTACCGCCTGCCAAGATGCCTCTATAACATTGTCAGACACCCCAACAGTCCCCCATCTTTTTTCTTTGTCTTTACTTTCTATTAAAACCCTTATTTTTGCCGCTGTCCCTTCACTTTCGTTAATTATTCTAACTTTGTAATCTATTAACTCAACCTCTGCCAAAGATGGGTATATCTCAACAAGGGCTTTCTTTAACGCCCTATCCAATGCGTTAACAGGTCCATAACCGAGGGAAGCGGTATGTTCGTATTTATCATCTACCTTTATCCTAACTGTGGCTTCTGAGACAGGCGATTTATCTGTGTATCTTCTGGCGATTAATACTCTGTAAGCGTCTAAATCAAAGTAGTTTTTTAACATTCCCAGATGCTTTCTTATTAACAGTTCCAGTGATGCCTCAGCCGCCTCAAAGTGGTAGCCGTAGTTTTCCAGCCTTTTTATTTCCTGAACCAGCTGGGCAATACGGGGGTCTTTTTCGTCTATTTGTATACCAAACTCCCTTGCTTTGTATATAATGTTAGATTTACCTGCAAGGTCTGATACAAGTATCTTTCTTTTATTTCCAACAGCTTCCGGGTCTATATGTTCGTAAAGTTTTGGGTTTTTCAGCACAGCTGAGGCGTGAACCCCACCTTTATGGGCAAATGCACTGTCCCCTACATAAGGCATATTCTTTGGAAGTGGTAGGTTAACTATGTCTGCAACAAAGTTTGAAAGTTCCTTTAACCTTCTAATCTTGTCTTGCGGTATTGTTTCTATTCCCAGTTTTAGTGTTAGGTTTGGTATTATTGAACAGAGGTTTGCGTTTCCACACCTTTCCCCAAAGCCGTTTATAGTTCCGTGAACCTGCACAGCCCCGTTAAGGACAGCTACAATAGAGTTCCATACAGCTGTATCACTGTCGTTATGGGCGTGGATACCTAATTTACCGTTTAACCCCTTTTGTTTAAGCTGTTTTATTGTTTCCTCTATCTGGTTAGGAAGTGTTCCCCCATTTGTGTCAGCAAGCACCAGAAAGTCTGCCCCTCCGTCAAGGGCAGTCTTCATAACCGAAAAGGCATACTCAGGGTTAGATTTGTATCCATCAAAGAAATGTTCTCCAATAAAGACCACCTCATCTGCGTATTTTTTAAGATACTGGACAGTATCAAAAATCATCTCCAAGTTATTCTCAAGGGTGGTTTTTAAAGCCTCTATAACATGCATATCCCACGCTTTACCAAAGATTGTTATAACAGGTGTTTCTGCCTTTATAAGATTTTGGATAAGGGGGTCTTCATCTACTTTAAAGTATGCCCTCCTTGTTGAACCGAAGGCGGCAATCTTTGAGTTTTTAAGGTTTAGTTTTTTTACTTCTTTAAAGTATTCATCATCTTTTGGGTTGGAACCGGGCCAGCCACCTTCTATATAGTGAACCCCAAAGTCGTCAAGTTTCTCTGTTATTTTTAGCTTGTCTTCTACAGAGACGCTTACCCCTTCTGCCTGAGTTCCGTCTCTAAGTGTTGTATCGTATATAAAAACCTTTCCCATACTGTTTTCCCCAAATACAATACTATACTGAATAAAAAATTTTACGATAAAAAGGGGTAAAAATGCAGTCTGTATAAACTTTTAAAATGTTATATTTATAAAATACACAGAGTTAAAGGGGACGGAAAGATGGGGCAAAGTTGCAACTGTAAAAGTAAGTTTAATGCTGTTTTTATGAAAAATCTTGAGTGGTATCTACATAAAGTTTACGGTGATTACAAAAGAAGCCTTTTTAAGGAGTTAGGGGACAAGGTGCTTGAGATTGGGGTTGGGACAGGGACAAACCTGCCATACTACCGCCCGGAAACAGACCTTACTGTAGTTGAACCAAGTAAGGAGATGCTTAAATATTTTATGGACAAAGCCCCAACTTACCCCCTTAAGATACATATAAAAGAAGGCTTTGCAGAAGAGCTACCCTTTGGGGATAACACCTTTGACGGTGTTGTGTCCACCCTTGTCCTCTGTAGTGTATCCTCCCCAAAAAAGGTATTACAGGAGATAAAGAGGGTTCTAAAGCCAAATGGTGTATTTATATTTATTGAACATATTAAAGCCCCAGACGGAACATTTACCCAGAAAGTCCAAAATGTTGTAAAAGACGGTTGGAAATGGCTTTTTGAAGGCTGTGATATAACGCGGGAAACCCACAAATATATCCAATCTGTATTCCCAAAAACAGAGTATAAAATGGTGCGGTTTAACAGCCCATTTATCCCTGTGAACTACCACATAATAGGACACAGTTATAAGGAATAGAAATGGCAAAACCAAGGGTAAAACACTACCTTGTAAACGACAAATTTGAAGACCCTGCCCTTGTGATAGAAATAGACAGTATAGGTGATTACATACTTTTTGATTTAGGTAATATAAGAAAACTTGACAGGTCTGTAATAAAAAAGATAAACAAGGTCTTTATAACCCACACCCATATGGACCACTTTATAGGGTTTGACCATCTACTTAGGAACAAGTTAGGAAAGGAACAAACTGTGGAGATGTTTGGTATATCCCCGTTAGCTGAAAATACCTACTGTAAGCTACAGGGCTACACTTGGAACTTGGTGGAGTTTGAACCGCAGATAGTATTTAGCCTTAAACAGCATAATGGTGGCTATTTTGAAAGCTACAGATACGATATAAAAAAGAGATTTGAGAAAGAGTTTTTAGGTAAAACTAAAGCAGACCCTAAAACTGTATATGAGAATAAATACTACAAGGTGGACTATGCTATTTTAGACCATAAAATACCTGTAATGGGCTACAGCTTCGTTTATAAAGACAGACTTTTACTAAAAAAGGACAGTATAAAGGATTTACCACTGGAAGGTAAGGAGATAGGGGAGTTTAAGCAGTTTTTAGAAAACAAAGAAAATAAGGATAGAACATTTACAATAGATGGTAAAGAATACAGCTACCAATACTTAAAAGAGAGATACAGCTACATACAAGAAGGTATAAAAATATCCTATATTACAGATGTAGTATTTTCTGAGGAAAATGTGGAAAAGATAGTAAATTTGGTAAAAGGTTCTGATGTCCTTTACTGTGAGGCTGTTTTCCTGTCTGAAGATAAAGAACAAGCATCAAAGGTTTACCACCTAACCACCGACCAAACAGCATACATAGCAAAGGAAGCAGGGGTAAAAAAGTTAGTTGTGTTCCATTTTTCCCGTAGATACGCAAACCAAAAAGAAAAAATATTACAGGAGATAAAACAATACTTCCCAAATGTTGAGTAAATTAATCTAAGCTTACATTAAAAATGTATAAATTACTATTAATAACAATATGTTATGATTTTTTTCATTTTTACAAAAACCTTTCGTTTTATAATGTTAATAAATACTAACCTTAAGGGGGGTTTTACCAGTTGATAGATAAAGATTTTACTCCTCAGGAAAAGAAAGCAACCCTCGGGCTTGCG
>JAADEV010000087.1 GCA_013153295.1 Aquificota bacterium
AAGGATTCTACAGATGAGTTAAGGGAGATTAACCTGATGTAATCTGTAAGTCTAAATATCCTGTCTGATTTTTCCTGTAGAACCTTTGTGAAGTTTTCAAATATGGCGATTTTTTCATATATACTGTCGTAGATACTGTCCAACTTTCTGGCTATATCAAAGGCATTTTTTATAACTTTAAAAAAGTCTGTATCTAAATATATACCCCTTAGCTCCTCAACCTTTAGAATATCTTTTTTAGCCTCAAGCTCCTTTGCAAGAACCATTTTCATAAAATCATCGTAGCTTTTGAAACCGAGGCTGTTTAACGCCTCCATCAGCTTTTTGTATGAGGCGTCCATTCCACCTTTCTTTTCCTCTTCAAGTAGCTCTTTGTATAGCTTACTAACTACATCAAGTAGCTCTGTTGTAGGTTTTATCCTAATGGAGATATACTTTACTATCTGTCCGTTTTCGTCTTTTAGGGGCATTACAGTGGCTAAAACCCAGTAGTAGCTCCCGTCCTTTGCCATATTTTTTACATAGGCTACGATAGGTTTCCCTGACTGTATGTAATCCCACAGCAGTTTAAACACTATCCTTGGCATATCAGGGTGTCTTATTATGTTGTGGGGCGCTCCTATAAGCTCTTCCCTTGAGTATTTACTTACTCTATAGAAAACCTCGTTTCCAGAGAGGATTATACCTTTCAGGTCTGTCATAGAGAAGAACATCTCATCAGGTTTAAACGGTGATTCCATATTTTTAGGGTAAACTTTGTTTCTGTAGTGCATCTCTTAGCCCTCCTTTGCCTTTAAGCCTACAAAATCCATCAGGTCTTCCAGTGTTATCAGCTCTTCTTTTGCCCTTGGTATGCCGTCTATAACATTTTCTATCATTTTCTTCTTTTCTTCCAGCTTTTTAAGTATCCTTTCCTCAACTGTGTCCTTCATTACAAACTGGTATATGTTTACCTTGTTTTTTTGTCCTATTCTGTGAACCCTGTCCTCTGCCTGCCACATTTTTGCCGGGTTCCAGTGTAGGTCAAAGAAGACCACATAACTTGCCTCTGTAAGGGTTAACCCCTCCCCTGCAGAACCTACTGTGGCGATGAAAACATACTTAGATTTATCCTGTTTAAACTCTTTAACAGCCCCTTCTTTTTCTTTCCTGTTAAGCCCGCCGTAGTATACAGATATGTATTCCGGATTTATATAAAAGGACAGGTTATCTTTTATCTTCTTTACCCCTGCTTTTACAAAGTTTGTAAAGATTATCACCTTTTCTTTTTCCTTTATAAGCTCAAGCACCATCTCCCTTAGCCTTTCCATCTTTGGGCTGTCTATACCGTTTGTTGGGAAGTTGCATATCTGCCTTAGCTTTTGTATAGACTGTATCAGGTTTCTTTTCATAATAAATTTAAAGTTTTTATCCCCTTTAAACCTGTTAAATAGCTCTTCCAGTCTTTTTGTTTCCTTGCCAAGGATATACTCGTATTCTGCCCTTTGTAATGGGGACAGCTCAAACTTTTCTATTTCTGTAGGTAGCTTTTCAGGTAGGTCTTTTAAAACATCTTTTTTTAACCTACGCAACATTATAGGTTGTATCAATGCCTTTGCGTCTTCCTCTGTAAAGTTAGGTGGTTTTACAAAGTCTGGGTTTAGAAACTCATACAGGGATAAAAGCTCCTTAAGGTTGTTCTGGAGAGGTGTCCCACTTAAAGCCCATCTATACTGGGCAAACTTTGATACAAACTTTACAGCCTTTGTTTTTAGGGCGTCTGGGTTCTTTATGTTGTGTGCCTCATCAAGTATCACAAGGTCTATATCCTTTCTAAACTCTTTTATTAGTTCTTTTTCTGTTTTATAGTCATTTTTTAATGTGTCGTAGCTTATTAAATAAATATCAGCCTTTGATTTGTATAGTTTTTTCCTTGTTTCTTTACTGCTGTTTAAGGTTATAAACTTAAGTTCTGGAGACCATTTTTTAAGGTGTTCCTCCCAGACTGTTATCAGGTTTGTTGGGACTACAACAAGGGCTTTTTTTATCTTTCCTTGCAAAAACAGTATTCTCATTGCTGTGGTGGACATTACAGTTTTTCCTGTCCCCATCTGGTCTGCTAAAAGGGCTGATTTTTTTGACAGTAGGAATTTTATACCCTGTATCTGGTAGTTAAACAGCTTGTTAGGGAAGTTTATAGGAATATCAAATATAGAAAGGTTCTGGGGTTTTTCTTCCTGTTGTTCATTTTTGTTTTTTTCCCTCTTGTCTATAATATCCTTCTGTATATCAAGTCTTGGGCTACATTTTATATCCTTGTCTTTTATACTTTTTAGCAGGTTTTCAGATACAGAATACCCACCCCTTGGGAAAAGTTTCTCCGTTTTTACAATTATCGGCTTTACCAGATTACTTGATATGTAAATCTCCTCTTTTATCCTCACTTTTACTCTCCATAAGATACTTTATTGCCTTTTCTATCCTGTTAAAAGGTTCCATAAGGTCGTGTCTGCTGTAAACATCTTGTAAAAATTTGTATATACTTACAGCTTGGTTTTCGTCCTCTTCACTTATTGTTATATACAGTGGTGGTAGCTTTTTGTATATGCTGATTATCTTCCTGTTTAGTTTGTTTGTTGGCATAAAAGCCTCGTAGGGCTGTATATGGACTACGGGCTTGTCTATCTCCTTTCTAAGCTGTAGCAGGTTTTTATGTTTTGTTAAAACAAGCCCATAATCCTCCTCCACAGAGTTAAGTAGTTGTAGGGCAAACTTTTCCTTGTATACCACATCTTCAAGGGTTTCCCCGTAGAGTATCTCCTGTAGTTTGTCCATATCCATATCTGATGTTATACGGAACTCAAGGGGTCTGGTTTTTTCGTCTGTTATTAGTATCCCAGCTTTATGGATAGAGTTTTCAGACACAAAGTTTATAAAGGCTAAATTCATTAAAACCTCTCCAGAATGGTATTTAAACTATTTTCGTGTTAAAGTTGCTGTAGGTTTAGCCCTTAAATTTATGCAAAGTATTGTTAGAAATATTGACAATGTTAAACTAAAATATTATATTTTATAAAAAAGAATTACTGAAATGGAGGTAAAAAGATGGGCAAGGTTATTGGTATAGACCTTGGGACAACAAACTCTGTTGTATCTGTAATGCAAGGTGGAGAACCTGTTGTTATAGCCAATCAGGAGGGATTTAGAACAACCCCATCTGTTGTTTCTTGGACAAAGGAAGGGGAGATACTTGTTGGAGACCCTGCAAAAAGAAGGGCAGTATTAGACCCTGAAAACACAATATATGAAAGTAAAAGGTTTATAGGTAGAAAGTTTGAAGAGGTTCAGGAGGAGATAAAACACGTCCCTTACAAAGTTGTTGCAGATGAGAAAGGGGACGCCGCCTTTGATGTGCCAAACGCAGGTAAGATAGTAAGACCTGAGGAAGTAGGCGCCCAGATACTTAAAAAGCTAAAAGAAGCGGCAGAAAGCTATCTGGGAGAGAAGATAACAGAGGCAGTTATCACAGTTCCAGCTTACTTTAACGAAAGACAGAGACAGGCTACAAAAGACGCAGGTAAAATAGCCGGCTTAGAGGTTAAAAGGATAATAAACGAACCTACAGCCGCCGCTTTAGCCTACGGTCTGGACAAAAAATCTGATGTTAAGATACTTGTTTACGACTTCGGTGGTGGAACCTTTGATGTGTCCATACTTGAAGGTGGGGACGGTGTAATAGAAGTTAAAGTATCTGACGGTGATACACACCTTGGAGGTGCAGATATAGATGCCAGAATAGTAAACTGGCTTGTTGAAGAGTTCCAAAAGGAACACGGAATTGACCTGAGAAAGGACAAAACAGCATTCCAAAGACTGAAAGAGGCGGCTGAACAGGCTAAGAAAGAGTTATCCTTTAAGATGGAAACAGAGATTAACCTACCGTTTATCACAATAGACCCTAACACAAACCAGCCACTACACCTTGAGAAAAAGCTAACAAGGGCAAGACTTGAGGAGATGATAAAAGACCTGATAGACAGAACAATGGATATTGTTAAAAGGGCATTGGAAGAGGCTAAACTAACACCACAGGATATAGATGATGTTGTCCTTGTTGGAGGTTCTACCAGAATACCGTTAGTCCAACAGAGAATTAAGGAGTTCTTCGGAAAAGAACCACACAAAGGTGTTAACCCTGACGAGGTTGTTGCTGTAGGTGCCGCAATACAAGGTGGTGTGCTTGCAGGTGAGGTAAAAGATGTATTACTTATAGATGTGACACCACTTTCCCTTGGAATAGAGACACTTGGCGGTGTTATGACAGTTCTTATCCCAAGGAACACACCTATACCAACTAAAAAATGTGAGGTGTTTACAACCGCCGCAGATAACCAGACACAGGTTGAGATACACGTTCTCCAAGGTGAAAGAAAAATGGCTAAGGAGAACAAATCCCTTGGTAGATTTTTCCTAACAGATATACCGCCAGCCCCAAGGGGAGTGCCACAGATTGAGGTATGCTTTGATATAGACGCAGACGGTATACTACACGTTACCGCCACAGACAAGGCAACAGGAAAATCCCAATCCATAACAGTTCAGCAGTCCTCAGGACTAACAGAAGAGGAGATTAACAAGATAATAGAAGAGGCTAAAAAACACGAAGAGGAAGACAGAAAGTTCCAAGAAACTGTGGAGTTAAGAAACCAGCTTGATGCCCTTGTATACAGCCTTGAGAAAACAGTTAAAGAAAATGAAGGCAAACTAACAGAAGAAGAGAAGAAAGAGGCTGAAGAGGTTGTAAAAGAGGCTAAAGAGGCTATAGAAAGCAACGATAAGGGCAGAATACAGTCTGCTATAGATAAGATTACATCTGTTGCCAACAAAATAGCCCAAAAACTGTATCAAGGTGGACAGGGACAACAGCAACCTCCACAGTCAGGACAGCAAGGACAGGACAAGAAGGACGATGATGTAATAGACCCAGAGGTAAGCTAAACCTCCACCAAGCCCCCAGACGGGGGCTTTTTTTATACCCTAATTAAAGACTTCTGCTGTAGAACCTTCAACAGCCTATCCATAGACAAAGGGAAATGTGAAAAGGTTAATAAGAAGTGATAGTTAGTGATGAAATTTTTATTGGTACTGTTCTCCATCTATTGAACTAATACAACGAAGCAACGACAAAGATATGTAGCCAGTGTTAGGTGAGAATGTCACATATAACAAAAGAGTATCCTAAAATTGCTTGAAAATAAAAAGGGTATAGCCCTTCTTACAGCTTTGATACTCGGTTTTATATCCCTTTCTATTGTAGCTACAGTTGTATATCTGTTGATAAACCATACAAAGGTTTCCAGTATGAGCTATAACTACACAACAGCCCTTGAAGTGGGTAAAGGTATAGCAAACCTTATAATAAACAGAATAGAAAACGGGACGCTACAGTGTGGGGGAAAAAGTTGTATACCCTGTCCAAGGGAAACAACAGATAGATGTAAGATAGATATAGGTATCAACCAGCTTGGGGATTACACAGTTGAAGGATACCTTACAGGATACAAAGGGGTTATACTTGGAACAGACAACTACCAGATTTTTACAGTTAAGGTTATCTCCAGTGGGAAAAGGGGAGAAGTAGCCCAGATAGAGTTTATATACCAACTAAGGTAGGGAAAAATGCCCCAGATAAGACAGTCCATAGAAAAGTTAGAAGAAAGTATACTCCACCCAAAGGCGGCA
>JAADEV010000147.1 GCA_013153295.1 Aquificota bacterium
TGATTATAAAATGCACAGATGAAAAGGTTAGACACCTTCCCTTTATAAGCCAGTTTGTAAAGGATATAGATGTGGAAAACAGAAAGATATATATAACCCCCCCTGAAGGTTGGTTTTCCCTATAGAAAAGATTGCGAAAAACAGATGTAGAACTACATTTAATAGATGTTTAAATAACTTAAGGAGGTTAACACCATTTTAAAGTTAGAGGTTCAGATACCACAGGAGGTTTTTTGGGATATAGTCGGCGTAAGGGACGAAAACATAAAACATTTTGAAGAGATTTTTGGGATAGATATATTTGCAAGGGGAACAAGCCTTATAGCTGAAGGGGAAGAAGACAGGTTAGACAGATTTGAGGACTTTATGCAAAAGGTAGCATCTTACTTTGAAGGGGGGCATAGACTATCACCACAGGATATAAGAAACCTTGCAATAGGATACAGAAACGGGATAGAAGAGCAGGAACAGGTAGTTGGAAATCAGGAAGCTATACTGTTTACCTACAGAAAAAAGCCAATAATGGCAAAAACCCCCTCCCAAAAAGCATACATAGAAACGATAAAAAACAACGATATTACATTTGGGGTAGGTCCTGCTGGAACAGGGAAAACATACCTTGCAATGGCAATGGCAGTAGCATACCTAAAAAAACAAAAGGTTAACAGAATTATACTTACCAGACCTGCTGTGGAAGCAGGGGAGAAACTTGGATTTTTACCGGGAACATTAACAGAAAAGGTAGACCCGTATCTAAGACCTTTATACGATGCCCTGTATGAGATGGTAGACCCGGACAAAATAAAGGATATGCTGGAAAAAAACATAATAGAGATAGCCCCACTTGCCTTTATGAGGGGAAGGACACTAAACGATGCCTTTATAATACTTGATGAAGCCCAAAACACAACAAAGGAACAGATGAAGATGTTCTTAACCAGAATAGGCTTTGGTTCAAAGGCTGTTATAACAGGGGATATTACCCAGATAGACCTACCAAAGGTATCCCAGTCCGGACTTGTTGAGGCATTGGAGGTTCTTGACGGTGTAAAGGGTATCGGTATATCCCACTTCTCAGAAAAAGATGTGGTAAGACACCCTGTTGTCCAAAGGATTATAACAGCCTACGACAAATACGAAAAGGAAAGGGAAAATGAACAAAATACTAATAAGTAAAGATATATACGACAGGGAGATAACAAAAAAATATATAAAAGAGATTACAGAGGGAATACTTAAACAGCTTAATTTAGACGGTGTAGAGGTTAGTATTACCTTAACAGACAACGACACAATACAGCAGATAAACAAAGAGTGGAGGAACAAGGATAAACCTACAGATGTCCTCTCTTTCCCAATAGATGAAAAACCCCCTAAGTATAAATACAGGATACTTGGTGATGTGGTTATCTCCCTACCTTACGCTAAGAAACAGGCGGAGGAGATAGGATACCCTTACAAAGACGAGGTTTTAAGGCTTTTGATACACGGTATCCTACACCTCCTTGGATACGACCACGAGGTTTGTCCAGCTGAGGCAAAAAGAATGTTTGATTTACAGGATAGGATATTTAATCGCCTTTCTTCAACCAAAAACCATACTCAACTGGAAAGCCCTTAGATTTCCACTCTATAATGCCACCTTTCAGGTTATATACCTTTGTTAAACCCATATCCTCCAAAAATCTGCTGGCTGTAGCACTTCTATTTCCGCTTCTACAGTAAACCAGAACCTTTTTACCCTTTAGCCCCCTAAGGTCTATATACTCAAAAAGCTGTATAGGTATAAGGTTAGAGTTTTTTATATGCCCATCTTTATCAAACTCCTCAGGTGTCCTAACATCAAGGATAAAAACATCTTTTTCCTTCATTAACTTTGCAAACTCCTCAGCAGAAACATCTGTAAAGGCAAAAGCCTTTGTCCAAACTGCCAGAGCCAACATAAAACCGAAAACTTTACCCATTCCGCCAAATCCTCCTTTATTTTTTTCCAAAATTATAATACCAAACAAAGAACAAACTAAAACCCAAGGAGTATATTTATAAAGAATTTGTATACAGGCAGTATTACATAACTGGTTATCCCTGCGGCTATAAGAACTATAAGTATTATAAAGCCGTATTCTTCGTAAGGTTCAACCTTCCTTTCTATTTCAGGGGGCAGTAAACTTGCTATAATACGCCAACCATCAAGGGGAGGAACAGGGAGGAGGTTAAAAATAGCAAGTATCAGATTAATACTAACTGCATACTTTAAAAAGATGATTATAGGGACAATTATACTTTTAACAAAACCTGCCCCAAAAATACCAGCTAACTTTATTAATGTTGTTTGGTCTGCAAGGAACTTAAGTAATACGGCAAATAAAACTGCAAATAAAAAGTTTGTGCCGGGACCGGCAAATGAAACTAAAATCATCCCTGCTCTGTAGCCTAACTTCTTAAAGTTAGCAGGGTTTATAGGTATAGGTTTAGCCCAACCAAACAGAAAGGGTGAGTTTAACAACAACATTAAACCCGGTAGTAAAAGTGAACCAAGTGGGTCTATATGTGGAATAGGATTAAATGTAAGCCTGCCTGCCCTTTTAGGGGTATCATCACCAAGCCTGTATGCTACTATACCATGTCCAAGCTCATGGACTATAACCGCAAATAGTAAGGCAGGTATCATAAAAATTAGATTAATAATATTTATATTAAGCCCTTCCATACCTTTTCCTTTTAAAAGTATTGTAGGTATATATTATCTACTATTCTCTTTTCCAATGCTAATTAATTTAGAAATTTACCTAAAATAAAAAAGCCCCCGTTATGGGGGCTTTGAAGGGGGATTAGGTATGAAGGGGAGGGTTTTGTTAAAAGCCCATATCTCCCATACCTTCCATTCCCGCCGCAGGGTTCTTATCTTCCTTTTCTGGTATCTCTGCTACCATAGCTTCAGCTGTTAGCATTGTTCCAGCTACAGATGCGGCGTTTTGGATAGCTGTTCTAACCACTTTAGTTGGGTCTATAATACCAGCTTCCATCATATCCACATATTCACCTGTAGCGGCGTTGAAACCGAAGTTTGGATTATCACTTGCTTTAACCTTTTCTATTACCACAGAACCTTCAAATCCTGCGTTGTTTGCTATCTGCTTTAGTGGAACTTGGCAAGCCCTTTTGATTATATCAATTCCCCATTTCTTGTCTTGGTTTTCTTCCTCTATATCACATAGGGCTTTGGATACCCTTAGTAATGCTACTCCACCTCCGGGAACGATACCTTCTTCAACAGCCGCTTTTGTAGCGTGGACAGCGTCTTCTACCCTATCTTTCTTTTCTTTCATTTCCGCTTCTGTTGCCGCACCAACTTTGATTATAGCCACTCCACCGGATAGTTTAGCCAGTCTTTCCTGTAGTTTTTCCCTGTCATACTCAGATGTTGTTTGTTCTATTTGTGCTTTGATTTGTTCAATTCTGGCTTTAATCTCTTCTGGGTCGCCCTTTCCACCTACGATTGTTGTGTTATCTTTGTCAACAACTACTTTGTCAGCCTGTCCAAGCATATCAAGGTCTACATTTTCTAACTTAATACCAAGGTCTTCTGTTATAGCCTGTCCACCTGTTAGGATTGCTATATCCTGTAGCATTGCCTTTCTTCTTTCACCAAATCCGGGGGCTTTTACTGCTACAACTCTGAGAACACCTTTAAGGTTGTTTACCACTAATGTGGCAAGTGCTTCACCTTCAACATCTTCAGCGATTATAAGTAGCGGTCTGTTTGTTTGAACAACCTTTTCTAATACTGGTAGAAGTTCCCTAATGTTGGAGATTTTCTTCTCGTATATTAGGATAAATGGGTTTTCTAATACCGCTTCCATCTTTTCTGGGTTTGTCACAAAGTATGGGGATAGGTATCCTCTATCAAACTGCATACCTTCTGTTGTTTCAAGGACAGTTTCAGCACCTTTTGCCTCTTCAACTGTGATAACACCGTCCTTTCCTACTTTTTCCATAGCGTCTGCTATGATTTTTCCAATTTCTGGGTCGTTGTTTGCGGAAATTGTTGCAACCTGTTCAATTTCTGTTCTTCCGCTTACCTCTTTGGACATCTCTTTAAGTTTGTTAACTATAACTTTTACAGCCTCGTCTATACCCCTTTTAACATATACAGGGTTTGCACCTGAGGCTATTGCTTTTAGTCCTTCTGTGTATATTGCCTGTGTTAGTATTGTGGCTGTTGTTGTTCCGTCCCCTGCAACATCAGCAGTTTTAGATGCAACCTCTTTAACAAGCTGTGCCGCCATATTTTCAAGTGGGTCTGGTAGTTCAATCTCTTTAGCAACGGATACACCGTCTTTTGTTACTGTAGGTGAACCCCATTTTTTCTCAAGGATAACTTCCCTTCCCCTTGGTCCAAGGGTAACCTTTACAGCGTTTGCTAATTTATCAACACCAGACTTAAGTTTAGCCCTTGCTTCCTCTCCGTAGATAATCATTTTTCCTGCCATCTATTTCCACCTCCTTTTATTTTTTTTCTTACTGTTCAATAATGGCAAGTATGTCGTCTTCCCTTAAAACGATAAGGTCTTCACCATCTACAACAAACTCGTTGCCTGCGTATTTGCTGTATATAACCTTGTCCCCAACCTTAACTTTGAGGGGTTTTAGTTCGCCATTTTCAAGTAGCCTTCCTTCCCCAACGGCGATAACCTCACCCTCAGATGGCTTTTCCTTCGCTGTGTCTGGGATTATAATCCCCGATGGAGTTCTTTCCTCAGCCTCTTCAACAGGCTTAACCACTACTCTATCGTAGAGTGGTTTAATTTTAGCCATCTGCCTTACCTCCTTTCTCTTTTTTATTTTTGAGTATATATATTATATGGCAGGTAAGGAAAAAATGCAATAACTCTGTATATAAAATATGATTAAGCTATACTCAAGTTTTTGGTATGTATAGCATCTGTTAATACAGCCGAAAATAGATTTACCACCTTTTACGGAGAAGGGAAAATGACCCTAAGGAAAAAGTTTATTATTAGAATATCCTTTATTCTGGTTGCAATCCTTATCTTTACAATTCTGATAAATGCTATCACTTTCAGAAGATACGGTATACACAACGCAGAGAAGATGAGTAGGGTTATAGCTGAACTGGTAAGGGACGGTTTAACTGCCCATATGATGACAGGGACGATGAATATGAGGCACTATTTCCTTAATCAGGTTCACAATATAAAAGAAGTGGAGGATTTATGGATTATTAGAGGGGAACCTGTTATACGCCAATTTGGTAAAGGGGGAAACTACGAACAACCACGGGACGAGTTAGACAGGAAAGCCCTTGAGACTGGAAAAATACAAAAAAAACTTATAGAAGACCTAAAATCTGTAAAATACAGGATAACCATACCCTACATTGCTACATCAAAGGGGGAGATAAACTGTTTAAGCTGTCATCAGGTTTCTGAAGGGGAGGTTTTAGGGGCTGTAAGTATACTAACAGATATATCTGATGTTAGGGAGTTTGCATTACAAACAACAGTTTTAATACTCCTTGGTTCATTTGCGGTGTTTTTCCTATCTGGGGCTTATATGTATGTTTTTGTAGGTAGGTATGTGAAGCTGTTTGAAAAGTTAAAAATGGCAATGGGAAAGGCTATAAAAGGGGATTTCTCAACAAGGATAGATACGAACTTAAACGACGAAGCAGGTCAAACA
>JAADEV010000053.1 GCA_013153295.1 Aquificota bacterium
CTTATAGACAGACTTTTTAAAAGGTTTGAGGAAAAAGGGGTAGAGATACACGAGTTTAACACAAAGATAGTTATACACCCCCAGATAAACGCGGTGATAATAAAGAAATTAGATGAAAGGGCTACAGAAAACGCCACAGTATCCTTTAAGATGATGAACCCAGACAAAAGGTATGTTATCTATGAAGATGAAATAAAAAGTATTGTGGAAAAGGAAAACCAGATACTAAAGATACTTACAAATTCACTACACACAGACGGATTTATCGTCCCTGCATTCCAAAAGATACAGTCTATAAAAGACCCTGATGATTACTACTACGAAGCCCTTATAAGGCTTGTCCACGAAGGAAGGATACTTATGCCTGCTGACTTTTTAGATATAGCCAAAAAACACGGCTTATACCAGTTTTTAAGTAAAAAAATGCTTTATGAAGCCTTTAAAAAGGCAAAGGAAAAGGGCTTTAAGGTATCTGTAAACTTAGATGTTTTAGACCTTTTTAGGGGGGATTTTTTAGAGGATTTAGAGGAGATAATAAACAAAACTAAGATAGACCCTAAATCTGTAATGCTTGAGTTTACAGAAACAGAGGATTTATACAAAATACTACAAACAAACAACTCTATTATAGATAGGCTACACAGCTACGGCTTTGAGCTTTGTATAGATGATTTCGGTAGTGGGTATTCTAACTTTTCCTACCTTGCAGATATGCCCCTTAAGGTAATAAAAATAGACGGCAAACTAATAAAACAAATAACTACAAACAAAAGGAGCTACACACTGGTTAAGTATATAACCAGATACGCCAAAGATATGAATATAAAAACTGTAGCTGAGTATGTCTCATCTCAGGAGATTTTAGAAGCTGTTAAGGATATTGGGATTGACTATGCCCAAGGTTTCCTTATTTCAAAGCCTGAATTTTTTCCTTAGAGAACGTTTCCACAATAACCCTGTTCTTACCTTGTCTTTTTGCCTCATACATAAGGTAGTCTGCGTATTTAATCACATCTTCTATAGGGACAAACTGTTTCTCGTTAACAACAACACCTCCTATACTAACAGTCACACTTACATACCTATCACCGTCAACTGGTATCTTTGTTTTTTCCACCTTTTTCCTTATCTTTTCAAGGACATTTCTAAAATCCTTTTCTGTGGTGGCAGGGACAATTATTACAAACTCCTCACCGCCGTATCTAAACACATAATCAGACTTTCTAATAACACTTTTTATTGTTCTGGCTATTGTGCTTAAAACCCTGTCCCCAACCTCGTGGCTGTAGGTATCGTTTACCTTTTTAAAGTCGTCTATATCTAAAAACGCCACCCCAAACGGTTCCTGCGTGATAAGGGACAGTTCCATAATATTCAGGTATATATCCTTTAAAACCCTCCTTGTTAAAAGCTGTGTAAGTGGGTCCCTCTGTAGTTCTGAAATCTCCTGAGACAGTAAAAACGCCAATAATCCAGACAGAAACAGCAGGTTTGTTTTTATAAGGTGGTTATACTCGTTTACCAGCAGAACATACTTCTTTTCCTTTTTTAGTGCTACAATCCTTTCAGCTACCCTGTGTAGTTCTGCGTGTATCTTTATAAGCCTTTCTACCGTTTCCGGCTTTCTTTTTCTGTTGTCCATAAGCCATCTGCCTATCTCACACTTATCAGGGTCAAGTTCAAGTCCCTCAGGTTCTTCCATATCCTTAGATAGAAACTCAAGTATCTTTTCCTTCCACGCAATATGCCTGTCTATAATCTCTTTTATATTTAATGTTTTCTGTTCAAAGTTTGCCTCTATAAACTCCTGTATAAATATCTTCTCCCTTGCCACATACTCCTTTAGGTATCCAACTGCTGTGTAATCCCTAAGGAAATCAAAGAATGTGTTAGCCTTAAAGAAAAAATCCTCCAGCTGTGTAGGGTTATCTTTAAAGATTTCTTTAATAAAAAGTAGTTCAAGGTAGTTTATCATCTCTGTAAACAGGGAAAACTCTATGCCCATACCCTCGTGTCTAATTCCCAGTTTTATCAACCTGTCCTTTAGCTTTTCCTGTTCCCCTTTTTCATAAAGCTGGTATATGGACACAAGCCCCTGTATCTGTTTTTCTTTTACCTTTTTAAGGTCTTTACCGTCTAAATACTTTAGTGTGGACAGGTTTGTCTGGAGTTTTTGGAAAAAGTAGTCGGCTACCTTCCTTAAGGTTTCCTCAAAGTAATGTTTTTTGTCTGCCATCTATCTCCCCTTTCCTGTATTTTTGTAGTAGGGTATGGGCTAACCTTGTAGGTTCAGGTAGCTTATACCCTTTCAGGCTTTTCAGCAGAAGTTTAAGGCTACTGTCCACCGAAATGTTGTTCCCCGGGGAGACAAAAACTGGATTGGCATTTTTTCTGGTTCTAACAATGTAGCCCCTTTTTTCCCCATCAACATAAACAGGGTTGTAAGCCCCTTCTTCATTTGGGGGCTGTTTGTATCTGCCGATAAGCCTGCTTTTTCCACAGCCTATACTTATCTCATCTGTTATAACACCGAAGTGGGAGGCTATACCCATCTTCCTTGGGTGGAGTATTCCCATTCCGTCAACTATAAAGGCATCTGGTTTTGTTTTCAGTTTTTCGTATGCGTCCAGTATAACTGGCAACTCCCTGTAGGCAAGGAAGGTCGGTATATACGGGAATTTCACCTCCCTTTCTGCAAAAACCGTCTCTAAAACCCTAAAGTTATCCCTTAAATCCATCACTACTATAGAGGCTATAGCAGTTGTATCGTTTTTCCATATATCTTTAAATGTTACATCTATACCTGCCACAGTATTTATCTGGTCTACTGATTTTCGGTCTTTCAGTGAAAGTTTTGAGGCTAATGATAACTGTTCCTCTTCAAGTTTTTTTATAAGCTGGTTATTTACTTCCATTAAAACACCACCATATTATCTGTGTGTATAACCTCTGTTCCTTTTTTCTTCAGTATCTTTTCTATCTCATCTAACTTTCTACCTTTTATTTTTTCTATCTCCCTGTTGTTAAAGTTTACTATCCCTTTTCCTATAATCTGGTTATCTTCGTTGATAATGGCAACCACATCGTTTTTTGTGAATATTCCTTCTACAGATTTTATCCCTGCAGGGAGTAGGCTTTTTCCATTTTTTATAGCCCTTTCTGCCCCTTTATCTACAGTTATTCTACCCTTTGGGGCTGATAGTAGTTTTAGCCAGCTTTTTTTTCTGGATATTTTCTGTTCCCTTTGTGGGTGTATAAATGTTCCTTTAAAGTTGTTAGAAAGCACCTTTTCTATAATCCCTTTTTCCTTTGGGGCTATTACCACAGGTATACCGTGGGATACTGCTATTTTTGAGGCTTCTAACTTACTTCTCATTCCACCTGTTCCAAACTTTGATGTTGATGCCTTTGCAAAGGAGAGGACACTGTCAATATCTGTTATCTCTTCTATTAGTTGGCTGTTTTTGTCTGTAGGTTCCCCTGTGTATACCCCCCCTGCTGTTGACAGTATTACAAGTAGGTCTGCATCAACAAGGACAGAAACGTGGGAAGCTAAAAAGTCGTTATCCCCAAATACTATCTCTTCTATTGCTATAGTGTCGTTTTCGTTTACTATTGGGATAACTGACATATCTATTAGCTTTTCAAGGGTGTTTTTTGCAAGTATATACCTTTTCCTTTCCCGTAGCCCTTCAACTGTAAGTAAAACCTGACCTATTACAAGTGAGTTTTCTGAAAACAGTTTATCGTATATCTGCATAAGGTAAGCCTGTCCCACTGAGGCTACCGCCTGCTTTTCTGTTATTGTTTTTGGTTTTTGCTTCAGCTTTAGCTTTTTTACCCCTGCTAAAACTGCCCCTGAGGACACAATAACAAACTCTTTATCTGGGAAGGATTTTATACTGCTTGCTATATCCTTTATAAACTGTGTGTCTATACTTCCGTCCTTTTCAAGTAGCTGTGAACCTATCTTTACAACTACCCTTTTTGCCCCACTTAAAAGTTTGCTTTTATCCATCTTCCCAGCTTTTTCTCCCAAATACCAGATAACCTGTGTGGGCTACCATTCTGTCTTCAGGTCTAAGGCGGTCTGGGACAGGTTTGTAATGTCTTTCTAAAATCTCAACAACCTGTAGGTCTATAAAGTTATGTTCCTTTAGCTTTTCAAGTGTAAGGCTTACCTGATTTGTTGTAGGTAGAAGGAAGCCTACCATTGCCCCTTTTTTCAGGGCTTTTTTTATTGTGTGTATATGGTGCCAAGGTTCCCTAACATCTATAAACCCCGCATCAAAGAACTCTTTGTAATCTATGTCCCCTAAATCTTTGTTCTGTATCTCCACATACTTTTCCAGCCCTGCAAGGGTAATATTCTGGTAGGCGTTTTTAATGTATTTTTCTTCCCTTTCAAAGGAGTATACTTTGCCAGTTGGTTTTACAGCGTTTGCCATAACTATTGTAAGTCCACCACTTCCAACACCTGACTCTAATACCTTCATTCCGTCTGTAAGCCCTAACTTTACTGTGATGTATCCACTATCCTTTGGGTATATTATCTGTGTTTTCCTTTTTATCCCATACAGTATAAGGTCGTGTAATGTGGGCTTTACAACTGCAAACCTATGTCCTTTGTGGGTTTCCACATAACCACCAAATCCAGCTGAGATTATATCGTCGTGGCTTATATTCCCTTTATGTGTGCCGAAGATTTCCCCTTTTTTTACCTTTAGGAAGAACCTGTTTTTACCGTCTGTAAGCTGGACTGTGTCCCCTTCCTTTATCATCTGGTAAGCAGATTAAGGCTAAACTCTTTGTTGTTGTAAAGGTCTATTGAGTAGTTATCCCAAAAAACACAGGTTCCCCCTGCTATAAACTTTCCACCTGAAGGGTCTACATACTCGGCAAAGAGTAAAACCTCATTACCCTGTTTACTTTCTGCTGTATCCTCTCCGTGGACAAGTGGTCTTACCTGTGGCTTTCTGGTTATAAGTGTATCTGTGCAGGCAAGCATAACCTTTTCTATGTTATCCGGTAGGTTATAAAGGTCTGTTGTTGTAATAAGCAGATTATCGTTGTCGTAGTTGTTTATGTTGTCTATCACTATATCCCCGTTAAAATGGATACCAAACCTTTCTGACAGTCCATTACAGGTATCTGCTATCCTATCCTCGTTTTTGTAGTATCCGAATATACCAACTGTTTTTCCTTTCTTTACAAGGTCTTCTATGTAGTCAACTTCATATTCTTTAAAAGGTATCTCCGGGTAGTTAAAGATAATGGTATCGTATTGTGAAAACTTCTCTATATCGTCAACCTCTTCAATAAGGATACCTGCTTCTTTAGAGTATCTCTGTAGCTTTGAAAAGTAGTAATGGTCTGATACTATAAACTCTTGGTGTGCAACACTCCACGCTACTTTCCTCATAACTCCTCCTTGTCGTGTGAATTTACTACTGTAAGATTATAATCCAAATGTTTTTCTGTTTTGCAGTGTTTTTGTATTTGGTAGTTAACCAATTTTACCTTCCTATTTTACCAACAAAATAGCTAACTACCCCCGATACACTACCTTGACAGAAGTTGGTTTGGAGATTATACTATTTCTTTAGAAAGATAGGGTGGCCAGGTAGCTCAGTTGGTAGAGCACGCGGCTGAAAACCGCGGTGTCGGCGGTTCGATTCCGCCCTTGGCCACC
>JAADEV010000091.1 GCA_013153295.1 Aquificota bacterium
AAACTTTACAAAAACAAAAATATAAACAGCCTCCTTCCCGTAGGAAAGGGAAACAAGGAATAACAGTGGTAAAAAAATCCTTAACAACGTATGCATGATTTCTCCATTCCTCCTTTTATAAAATTTGTAGCTATTTTTTCACATAAATTTTAAGGTTTCAAGTGGTGGCATATCATTCGACCATCTTATTAACTTTTCTCTTAAAGATAAAAAAACATATTTCAGCTTTCCCATTATAAAATAAAAGCTATGGAAAAGATGGAAGGGTTAGTAAAAAGTAGGGGAAGGATAGTAAAAGTTGTTAAGTTGTTGTTCCCTTTTATGTTAGGGGTGTGGGTTGCTGTTTATATCTTTGTTTTTGTAAAGTTTCCAAATGTGGCAAGGTTTGATGGTGGTGGTTGTAAAGAAACTGCTGTGTTTTTCAACCTATTTATGGTTGTTTTACTTGTTCTGTTTGTCTCTTTCCGTATCTGGGTTTCTGTGGAAGAGGAATACCTAAAGATACTAAAAAGGGGCATAAAGCCCCCTAATTTTACTCCTCACAGAAAGGACGGAGATACTTAGCCCTGTGTGGGTGTCTCAGTTTTCTAAGGGCTTTTGCCTCTATCTGTCTTATCCTTTCCCTTGTTACACCGAACTTTTTACCTACCTGCTCAAGGGTGTATTCTGTATCATCTTCCAGCCCAAATCTGTATCTTAATACCTGCTCTTCCCTTTCTGTTAATGTTGATAACACTTCCTCAAGCTGTTGTCTTAATGCCTGTCTTAGGACATACTGCTCTGGGGATAGGACTGTTTTGTCCTCTATAAAATCACCTAAGTGGGATTCATCATCATCACCTATAGGTGTTTCTAAGGATATAGGCTCCTGTGATGTTCTTAGTATCTTTCTTACCTTTTCGGCGGGCATTCCCACCTTTTTGGCTATCTCCTCAGGGGTTGGCTCCCTTCCAAGCTCCTGAACCATAGACCTTGCTACCCTTACCAGTTTGTTTATCGTTTCTATCATATGGACTGGTATTCTTATTGTTCTTGCTTGGTCGGCTATAGCCCTTGTTATAGCCTGTCTAATCCACCAAGTTGCGTATGTGGAGAATTTGTATCCCTTTTTGTAATCAAACTTATCAACGGCTTTCATAAGTCCTATATTCCCTTCCTGTATAAGGTCTAAAAACTGTAATCCCCTATTTGTGTATTTCTTTGCTATGGATACAACCAGTCTAAGGTTTGATTGGACAATTTTCTGTTTTGTTTCGTTAACTTCCCTTCTACCTTCCTGTATGATGTTTATAACATGCTCAAACTCTGTTGGAACAGTTCCTATTTTTTCCCTTAGCTCTTTTATCTCTTCCCTTAGTTTTAATGTTTCTGTTCTTAGTATCTCAAACCTTCCAAAGGACAGTCCGTTTTCCTCTATCTTTTTAAGTAGCTCTGGGTCGCTGTAATCCCCTTTAAGTAGCTTTTCCACATCTGGGTCTATCTTTTGCAGTTTCTTTATCCTTTTGTTTAGGTCTTTTTCCTTTCTCTTTAGCTTCATATACAGGTCTCTAAGCTCATCTGCTATTTTGTCTAACTTTGTAAATTTAATGTTTAAACTTTTTATAAATCTGTTTACCCTTGCGTGTTTTTTTAGGAATTCCATTTTTAGCTGTTGGTTGTTCGGGTCTTCCTCAAGGGCTTTCTCTAAATCTTTAAGCTCTTTATACATTTTTGCCAGTTCAAGCCCCTTTGCTATAAACTCCTGTGTAAGGCTGTCCATTACTTCCGTTTCGTCGTTCTCATCTTCCATCTCGTTTTGGCTGTCTATGTTTATTAAATCCTTCAGCTTCATCTTCCCATCTGCTATTTTTGCCCATTCATCAAGTAGCCTTTCTGCAAAGAAAGATGTTCTAAGTAGTCCCCTAAATACCTTTTTCCTTGCCCTTTCTATCTCCTTGGCAAGCATTATCTCTTCCTGTCTGGTAAGTAGTGGGATTTTTCCCATCTCCTTTAGATACAGTTTTACCGGGTCATCTGTTTTTGACCAAGCGTCATCAGACAGGTTAATCCCCAGATGTTCACTCTCCCCGTAAAACTCCTCAGGTTTCCCCTCTTCAATTACATCAATGTTTAGCTCGTTGAGATACTCAATAAGCTGTTCCAGATGTTTTTCTGAAAGGAGGATGTCTTCGTTAATCACCTCAGAAAGCTCCTGATAGGTGATATAGCCCTTTTCTTTGGCTAATAGGATTACTTTTTGGACATCGTCCCTTTCGTGCATCATCATCTTTCCTGTTATCCTCCTATATTTGTGGGATTTTTTTCTTCAAGTTCTGACATAAAAAGGATTTCAAGTTTTTTCTGTTCCTTTTGCCAGAGTTTGTGGAGTTTGTTTAAGGCGTATAAGGTGGATTGTGGGTCTGATGGTATTTCCAGTTTTAAAATCTCCTGCAAGTCTTCCACTTCCCCGTTGTTAAGTATTGTGTCAACTAAATATAAAAAGTAAGGTGAACCTTTTATTTTATCAAAATCATTGAAATTATTCAATATTTCGTCCCGATGTAAAAGTAGCCCCTTCAGTATAAGTTTTTCGTTAAATGATAGTTTTTTCAAATCTATATCCTTCTCTTCCTCTTCCAGTTGTGCCTTACTGTGGTCTAATGTTTTTTCTTCAACCTGTAGCAGGCTAATTGGTATCCCTGTAGCCTCTGACAACTGTTGCAAATAAAAAGCCTGCTCAGTTTTTTTCGGTATATATGAAACAATACTAAGATATAAATCTAATAGCTCTTTTCTCTTTTTCAAATCCTTTTGTTTCTTCATACTTTGTATTAGGAAAAGTAGGAAGTTTTCCGCCTTTGATAAGGTCTCTTTTACTTTTGTATATCCTTCCTTTGCCAGTTCATCAGGGTCTTTTTTATCAAGTGGGCAGTAAAGTGGTTCTATACCATTTTGTAGTAGGATTTTACAGGCATTTATAACCGCCTTTTTACCAGCTTTATCACTATCAAACATAAGTATTGCTTTTTTAATAAACTTTGAAAGTAGCTTACCGTGTTCAGGTGTCATTGCTGTCCCAAGGGTGGCTACCACATTTTTAACCCCTATCTGGTAAAGGGAAATCATATCCATATAACCTTCCACTACTATCCCTTCCTTCTTCTCCCGTAGACTGTCCTTTGCCTCATAAAAGCCGTATAAAACTTTACCTTTTGAGTAAATCTTTGTTTCTGGGGAGTTTATATACTTCGGTTCCCTCCCGTCTATACTCCTTCCACCAAAGGCTACAACCCTACCTTTATAATCCTTTATAGGAAAGATAACCCTACCCCTAAAAATATCGTAAAACTTCCCGTCTTCTTTAATGGATACTAAGCCAACCTCTTTAAGTTCATCTACAGATATTCCCTCTTTCTGGATAAATTCCCTAAGGGCTGTCTGGTCTGTAGGTGAGTAGCCTATCTCAAACTTTTCCACTGTTGTTGGAAGTATTCCCCTTTTCCTAATATACTCTTTCCCCTGTGGGGATTTTTTAAGCTGTTCTTTGTAAAACTCTTTTATCTTTTCTGTTATTTGGAGTAATCTTTGTGTTTGTTGGTTATTTTGGCTGTTTTTTGTGTATTTTACAGGGATATTATACTTTTCAGCTAACTTTACAACTGCATCTGCAAAGGAAAGCCCTTCATACTCCATAACAAAGGTTAAAGCTGTTCCACTTTTACCACAACCGAAACATTTAAAAATATTTTTGTGTGGGGAGACTATAAAGGAAGGGGTTTTTTCTGTATGGAATGGGCAGAGGGCTTTGTAGTTAGAACCTGTTTTTTCAAGGGGTAAATACTGGGAAACCACATCGTAAACATTGGCAACCCTTAAAACTTCCTCTACCGTTTCAGGGGATATAGCCATTTACTCTCCGTGGAATACTTTATTTAATCTTAAATTTAAACGAAAATTTTTTAAAAGCAATTGAACTAAATCATAATATAATTTATTAGAAATTAATAATCTGAGGTGTGTAATGGCTTTTTCTGTCCATATAGTAGAAACTGAAAAACCGGTTTACAAGGTTGTTTTTTCCGACCCACTTTTAGAACCTGTTGAGGTTTCAGATGAGGAGGATATAAAACAGGTTATACAAAGGTTAAAGGGGGAAGGTAAGGTTGAACTGGCAAAGGAGTTGGCACAAAGGTGGGTAAATATCCATAAAAACAGCTTTAAACTAAACCACAAAGGGAGATTTTTAAACATAGGACAGAAAACAGCTGTAATGGGAATTCTTAATATTACCCCAAACTCCTTTTCTGATGGGGGGGAGTATTACGGTGATATTGATAAGGCTGTTAAAAGGGCTGAGGAGATGCTATCTGAAGGGGCAAACATTATAGATGTGGGAGGTGAGTCAACCAGACCGGGGGCTGAACCTGTGGACAAAGAAGAGGAGATAAGAAGGGTAGTCCCTGTTATACAGGCTGTTAGAAAACAGCTTGGGGATAGCTTTTTAATATCAGTTGATACATACAAGTCTGAAGTGGCAAAGGCTTCCCTTGATGTTGGGGCTGATATTGTAAACGATATAAGTGGTATGACCTTTGACCCTAAAATAGCAGATGTGGTGGCTGAGTATGACTGTTTAATTGTTGTAAACCACACAAGGGGCAGACCACAAACGATGCAGAAAAATGTTTACTACAACGATGTTGTGTGGGAGGTGATACAGTTTTTAGACAAGCAGATTGAGTATGGGGTTTCAAAGGGGATAAAAAGGGACAGGTTTATAGTTGACCCGGGTATAGGCTTCGGTAAGTATGTGGAACATAATGTTGAGATTATAAAAAGATTAAAAGAGTTTAAGGTTTTAGGTCTTCCTATAATGGTAGGTATATCCAGAAAATCCTTTATAGGGGCTATACTTAAAAACCTTGCAAAAAGGGGGGAGACAGACCCTAAGGACAGGGTTGCAGGTTCACTTGGGGCTACAGGAATAGCTGTTTTAAACGGGGCAGGTATAGTTAGAACCCACGATGTAAAAGAAACTGTAGATTTCTTAACAGTAATGGACACCATAAGGGGATACAGGCTTGTTTGATAATATAGACTGGCTTATAAATACGATAAAGTCTATAAAGATAAACGATATTATTGATATTCTCCTTGTTGCCACGATTATATACTACCTCCTTAAGTTTATCATTGGGACAAGGGGCTGGCAGATACTAATAGGTCTGTTTTTCCTCCTTTTCCTCTGGCTTGCGGCAAAAATATTCCACCTTACCACAATAGAGTGGATTTTTGACAACCTGTGGAGTATAGGGATTTTTATACTAATTGTGGTTTTCCAACCTGAGATAAGAAGGGGACTGGCAAAGATAGGGGAAAGGGGCTTTTTCCGTTCCTCCCTACTATCTAAGAAAAAAACTATAGATGAGATAATCAGGGCGGCAACATTCTTAGCAGAAAGGAAGATAGGGGCTTTAATAGTATTTGAAAGGAATATAGACCTTGAAAACTACACAGAAGGGTGTGTAAAGTTAAATGCAGAGGTATCTTTGGAACTTTTAATAACAATATTTATACCCCAGACACCTTTACACGACGGGGCTGTAATAATAAGGGACAGGGAAATAGTGTCTGCCAGATGTTTTTTACCACTGACAATAA
>JAADEV010000117.1 GCA_013153295.1 Aquificota bacterium
ATCTGTCCTGACTGTGGACAGCCTAAAGCACCTCACAGGGTTTGTCCCCACTGTGGGTCTTACAAAGGAAAGGAAGTAATTGAAGGAAAGTTAGACTTTTAAGGGGGGCATAGGTGTATATAGCCCTTGATGCAATGGGAGGAGATAACGCCCCTGCCTGTAATGTGGAAGGGGCGGTTATGTTTACAAGGGAATACAATGTAGGTGTTTATCTGGTAGGGGACGAAAAAGTCCTGAAAAAAGAATTAGAAAAGTATGACACCAAAGGACTTCCTATAGAGATTGTCCACGCAGAGGAAGTTATCCAGATGGACGAACCACCATCGGTGGCAGTCCGTAGAAAAAGAAAATCCTCTATGTATATAGCCGGTAAACTGGTTAGGGAAAAGAAGGCACAGGCTTTTGTTTCCGCTGGGAATACTGGGGCGGCTATGGCAATTTCCAAGTTTGTTGTTGGGGCGGCTGAAGGGATTGAAAGACCGGGTATAGCTGTAGCCTTCCCAACAAAAGCTGGAAAACCTACAGTCCTTATAGATGTAGGGGCAAATGTGGACTGTAGACCTAAACATCTGGTTTACTTTGCAGTAATGGGACACACCTATGTGAAAGAGATACTAAAAACAGCAGATAACCCTAAGGTTGGTATACTGTCCATAGGTGAAGAGGAGGGTAAAGGGAACGACCTTGTTAAAGATACATACCCCCTTCTGAAAATGACCAGACTTAATTTTGTAGGAAATGCAGAAGGAAGGGATATTTTTACAGGGGATTTTGATGTTATTGTATGTGATGGCTTTGTTGGAAATGTGGTTTTAAAAACCAGTGAAAGTTTAGGAACAATAATCTTAGATATGATAAAGCAGGAAGTTAAAAAAAGTTTTATAACAAAAATAGGGGCTTTACTTATGATGCCCGCCTTAAAAAGGTTTAAAAAGAAGGCAGATTATACTGAGTATGGAGGCGCCCCACTACTTGGAACAAGGGGAACTTGTATAATAACCCACGGAAGTGCAGACGGGAAGGCAATAAAAAACGCATTAAAGGTTGCCGCCCATTTTGAGGAGACCCATTTTAACGATAGACTTAAAGATAATCTGGAAAACTTACTACCAACAGAGTTAAGGGAACAATAGATGAGGGCTAAAATATCCGGGCTTGGAATGTATGTCCCACCGAGGGTTCTTACAAACTTTGATTTGGAAAAGATACTGGACACCTCAGACGAATGGATAACAACCAGAACAGGGATAAAGGAGAGAAGAATTGCCGAAGAATGGGAAAGGGCAAGTGATATAGCCCTACCTGCCTCTAAAGAAGCAATAGAAAAAGCAGGGCTAACCCCAAAGGATATAGACGCTGTTATAGTTGCCACATCAACACCAGATATGACCTTCCCATCTACAGCCTGTTTCTTAGCAGATAAACTTGGGTGTAATAAGCCTATGGCTTTTGATATATCCGCCGCCTGTAGCGGTTTTATATACGGTCTTACAATAGCAAACTCATTTATCACATCCGGACAGTTCTCAAATATTTTACTTGTAGGGGCTGAGGTATTTTCAAAAATTGTTGACTGGTCAGACCGTTCCACAGCTGTAATATTCGGTGATGGTGCAGGGGCAGTTGTTTTAACAAAGACAGAAGAGGAGGATACAGGAATACTGTCAGCGGTAATGAAATCTGACGGTTCCCACTGGGGTTCCCTACACTGCCCAGTTGGGGAAAAGCTAAAGATGAGGGGAAGGGAAACTTTTAAAATGGCAATAAAATCTATGGAAACAGCTTCAAAAAAGGCTTTAGAAGAGGCGAACCTATCTTTAGAGGATATATCACTTGTAATACCACATCAGGCAAATATAAGGATAATAAATGCCCTTGCAGAAAGGTTAAACCTACCTGACGATAAGGTTTTTAGTAATATCCACAGATACGGAAACACAAGTGCCGCCTCTATTCCTATAGCAATGTATGAGGCATACGAAGAGGGCAGATTTAAAAAAGGAGATTATCTACTACTTACCGCCTTTGGAGGCGGCTTAACTTGGGGTAGCGTTGTTTTAAGGTATTAATGGAATCTGTTCTGAGGTATTAATACCTAACTTAAATCCCTTTATTGTCTTCAACCTTTGGTAGTAAAGGAAGATAAAAATTACTACCGAGTTATAGATGGCCAAACAAAGATTAACAACAATTTACCTAATACTTAAACTTAAAGTCATAAAAATAGGTAAACTTTTTCTGTTTTGGGAAGGTTTGTCTTAACGTTAAGGTCTGCATCTTTTAGCCCTTTTCATTTGTAGGGTGTTCTTGAAATGATACCATATCTTCCATTTTCAAAAATCCTACAGCAGAAAGAATACTACCGATGATAATGGATAGCTTTAAAACACTAACACTGAAAAGTAAGGTAAAAACAGTTGCAAATACAACCCCTATTCCTGTTCCCTTTCCCCCTTCAATATACACAAACAAAGTTGTTAAAAATGCTACAACCATAGGTATAAATAGTGTTATTCCTGAAATAAGAAAAGACACACTTGCAAAGATAAACAGGGATATACCTGTTTTTGTGTATAGTTTTTTCAGGAAAAACCGTAAAGACAGCCCTAATCCAAGGACAGAAAAGGCTAAAAGTAGATAAACTACAAAAAAGGTTAAAGGCTTCTCATCAAAAGGGGTTTTTAAAAGCAAAAAGTATAAAGCTAATGTAAGGATATAAAACCCAGACACAGCAAAAGATAGCCTGAGAAAATCTTCACCTAACAGTCTAGATGTGTGGAAGAATAAAGCTATAAAAGATATAGAAAGTAAACTAATAAAAGCAACTTCCAACCCTGTCTTAAAGAAGGGAAAAGCAATGACAAGGAAACTGTTAACCGCCAGTAAACCAAAAGCCAAAATTCCAGAGTGTTTTAAACCCAATGGTATTCCTTCACCTGTATAGCTTTAATATTAAGCATAAGCATTTAATCAGTAAAGTCAAAATACTTTTTTAAAGTTATTTTCCCTTAAATATTAAATACAAAATTGTTATAAAATTATAATTAACACCTAAAGATGTGGAGATTTTAGATTGAGCCTTACAGAGTTTATCCTGAAACTGGCACTTATAGGTGGCGACCCAGTTCTGTATATTCTCATTGTTATGAGTGTAGTGGGGATAGCCATTACTATAGAAAGGCTGATAACAATCCCTAAAATAGAAAAAAATATGATGGATTACGACCCTATTACATTAAAGTTAGAGTTAGAAAAAAGACTTGGAATACTTGCCACATTTGGGAATAACGCCCCCTTTATAGGACTGTTTGGGACAGTTTTAGGGATAATAAAAGCGTTCCACGACCTTGGAACCTCAAACGAGTTTGGGGTAAGGGTTGTTATGACTGGGATTTCAGAAGCCCTTGTAGCAACTGCAATGGGTCTATTCGTGGCAATACCATCTGTTATAGCTTACAACTACTTTGTAAGAAGGGTAAAAAAGATACTACTTATATACGAGTATAAGAAAAACCTTCCTATAGAGATGAGGGACTGATGAAGCTGATAGATGATGATGACAGGGAAATAGCAGAAATAAATATGACCCCTTTTGTGGATATTATACTTGTTGTCCTTATTATATTCCTTGCCACAGCCACATTTATTGTTGAGGGTAAAATCCCGTTAAACCTACCTAAATCTGATACAGCGGAAGCAAAAAATATAGAAAAAAGTCTTATAATCACAATAAAAGCTGATGGCACAGTATACATAAACGATAAAAAAACAGACTTACAAAAGCTAAAGGAAGAGCTTAATACCTTTAGTAAAGACACAGTTGTTATACTTAGGGCAGATAGAGATGTCCCTTTCCAAAAAGTAGTATCTGTAATAGATGCCTGTCGGGACAAAGGACTGGAAAAATACACAATAGAAACTGTAAGATTTGAGTAGCTTGAGGATACTAAAAGAAAACACCGCACTACTTATAGGACTTGTTGTATCCCTTTTTATACATATCTCTGTTTTAGCATTCTTTCTATTTATTTCACAGGAGGAGAAACCTCCAAAAAAAGAGGAAAAGGTTGTTTATATAAACATAGTCCACCCAGATGTAAAAAAAAACAAAACACCAAAGGTAAAAAAGCGTATTCCTAAATCAATCCCTGCAAAGGTGGTAAAACCAACAACAGCCCCTAAGCCAACCCCTAAACCAACGCCAAAACCAACCCCTAAGCCCAAACCTGAACCAAAACCTAAACCTAAACCTAAGCCGAAACCTAAACCGAAGCCTAAACCAAAGCCCAAGCCTAAACCAACGCCGAAACCGAAACCTAAGCCAAAGCCGAAACCTAAACCTACACCTAAGCCTGTTCCTAAACCAGAACCTAAACCGCCACCTGAACCGAAACAGAATGTAGAACCTAAAACAGAAATTGTAAAAAAAGAAACAGAAAACACACATACAGATACAACACCTACACCGCAACCACCGACAGATAGCCCTGCCCCTATAGATATAGGAAGTTTAAAAGGAAAAGACCTAATATACCAACACGGAGAAGAAGATATACAGGAAGAACAAAGAAACACAGAAGAAGATGTATTAGCATACATAAGGGCTTTACATATGTATCTAAACCAGCTTGCCAGAAGGAAGGATTTATACCCACCTATGGCAAAGAGGTTAAGGATAGAAGGTTCTCTGGTGGTAAGGTTTACAGTTTTAAAAGATGGACGGATAAAGGAAAACTCCCTACAGGTAGTTGACAGTAGCGGTTTTAATGTCCTTGATAAAGGGGCTGTAAAGATAATTAAAAAGTATGTCCCTAAATTTAACAAAAAATACAAAAAGATACCCAAAGATGAGCTTACAATAGAGATACCAATTACATTTGAGATAATAGGGTGGTGATGAGGAAAAAGGTTCAGATTTTTACAGATGGGGCTTGTCTTGGAAATCCCGGAAAAGGGGGGTGGTGTGCAATACTACGCTACAACC
The DNA here is from genome assembly GCA_013153295.1 of Aquificota bacterium. Taxonomy (GTDB): domain Bacteria; phylum Aquificota; class Aquificia; order Aquificales; family Hydrogenothermaceae; genus Persephonella_A. The sequence continues at coordinate 4,985 of JAADEV010000117.1, forward strand.
AACACCAAAAAATAATAAAAGGTAGAAAGGCTGAAACAACCAATAACGAAATGGAGCTTACCGCTGTCCTTGAGGCTTTAAGGCTGTTAAAAGAGCCGTGTGATGTGGAGCTAATTACAGACAGTAAGTATGTGGTAAATGCAATAGAACAGTGGATACACAACTGGGCTAAAAATGGTTGGAAAAATTCTGCAAAAAAAGATATAGCCCACAAAGAGATGTGGCAGGAACTTTATAAACTTATGGGGGAGCATAACATAAAACCAATATGGGTAAAGGGACACGCCGGACACAGGGAAAATGAGCTTTGCGATAAGATAGCAAAAGAGGAAGCAGAAAAAGTATGAGTATAAAAAAGCCTATCATACTTACCGTTCTTGCTTTAGTATTCTCAGGGGTGTTCTGGTTTTTACCTGAGAGGATACCCTACCTTGATAAGGAGGGGGACAGATACTTTAAAGAAGCTA
>JAADEV010000055.1 GCA_013153295.1 Aquificota bacterium
ATACTTACAAACGGTTCAACGATACACAGGAAGGAGATACAGGACAGCCTAAAAAAGTTAGATATGGTAAAGGTCTCCTTAGACGCAGTATCCCCAGATATTTTTAAAAAGGTAAACCGTCCGTTGGAAGGTATAGATATTAAGGATATTCTAAAGGGAATAAAGGAGTTTAGGGAAAACTACAAGGGCTACCTTGTGGTGGAGGTTCTACTTGTTAGAGATGTAAATGACAGCTTAGATGAGGTTAAAAAAATAGCCTCTTTCTTAAAAGAGGTAAAGCCTGACAGGATAGACTTGGGAACTGTGGACAGACCACCTGCCTACAAGGTAAAGCCACTTACAGATACAGAACTATTTACCCTTTCACACCTTTTTGATAAAGACAAGGTTAATGTGGTTGTAAGGGGCAAGGACAACACAGAGGCTAAACTATCCTTAAAAGATGACCAGATTTTAAGGACATTTAAAAGGAGACCCTTTACACCTGCGGACATACAGGCTGTTTTTGATAGGGAAACAGTTGAAAGGATAAACTCCCTCCTGAAAGGGGGTAAGCTGAAAGAAAAGAAGGTAGGGGATACAGTTTTTATATCCCCAGCTTAATCCCTCTCCTCAAGGTTTTCACTGTCTAAAACCATTTCCACCTTACCGTCCTCACCAACCTTTCCAAAAGGCTTTTCGTATGAGGAATAGAAGTAAGGTGTGTAAGCCTTAAACTCTGCGGCACAGGTATCAACAACCTTGTAGGATATATCCATTCTCCTTTCCCTAATCTTGTCCTCGGTTGTTCTAAGTAGTCTGGCAAGCTCCCTGTCAGAAAAACCCCACTGTTTAGCTTTATCAAGCTCTTCCTGTGTAATTGTAGCCAATGTTTTTGTAGACAACTCCTGCTCAAAATCTATAATCTCTTTAATCTGGGTTAAAAACCATTTGTCTATATGGGACAGTCTGTTAACCTCTTCCACAGACCAGCCCCTTCTAAAAGCCTCTGCTATATACCACAGCCTATCTGCGTTAGGCTTTACAATTTTTTCCTTTACAGTTTCATCGTCTTCCTTTTCTAAACCGATATAAAAGCCGTATCTACCAAGCTCAAGACTTCTAAGGGCTTTTTGTATACTCTCTTTAAATGTTCTGCCTATTGCCATTACCTCCCCGACAGACTTCATCATAGTTGTAAGGGTGTCGTCTGTTTCAGGGAATTTTGCAAAATCAAACCTTGGTATCTTTACAACCACATAGTCTATAGTAGGCTCAAAAGATGCGGGGGTTTCCTTTGTTATATCGTTAGGTAGCTCATCAAGGGTGTATCCTACTGCCAACTTAGCCGCAATTTTGGCTATTGGGAAACCTGTTGCCTTAGAGGCTAACGCAGAGGAACGGGATACCCTTGGGTTCATCTCTATAACATAAAACTGTCCCGTTTCCGGGTTCTGGGAAAACTGGACATTTGACCCACCTGTTTCCACCCCTATTTCCCTAATAACCGCAATGGAGTAATCCCTTAACATCTGATACTCTTTATCTGTAAGTGTCATCGCCGGGGCTACAGTTATACTGTCCCCTGTGTGGACACCCATAGGGTCTAAGTTTTCTATGGAACATATAATTACACAGTTGTCGTTTTTGTCCCTCATTACCTCCATCTCAAACTCTTTCCAACCTATAACACTTTCCTCAAGGAGGACTTCGTGGACTGGGGAGGCTTCAAGTCCAGCTTTTACCTTTGGGTAAAACTCATCTATGTTGTAGGCTATAGACCCACCTGTCCCCCCAAGGGTAAACGAGGGTCTTATAATAACAGGAAAACCTATCCAATCTATAACCTCCATTGCCTCAGCAACAGATTTTACAACTGTGCTTTTTGGCATCTGTAGTCCTATCCTTTCCATAGCCTCTTTAAACAGCTCCCTATCCTCAGCTTTTTTTATTGCATCGTAGTTTGCCCCTATCATTTTTACGCCGTATTTATCCAGTATCCCCTTTTCATAAAGGTCTATCGCAAGGTTCAACGCAGTCTGTCCACCTAAGGTTGGAAGTAGGGCGTCAGGTCTCTCTTTTTGGATAATCTTCTCTATTACAGGGGTGATTAACGGCTCTATGTATGTTTTATCTGCCACCTCCGGGTCTGTCATTATTGTAGCTGGGTTAGAGTTTACAAGGATAACCTCGTATCCCTCTTCTTTAAGGGCTTTTGCCCCTTGTGTCCCGGAGTAATCAAACTCAGCCGCCTGTCCTATAATAATTGGTCCAGACCCTATCAGTAGAATTCTGTTTATATCCGTCCTTTTTGGCATCTCTCCACCCCAAAAAAGTTTATCTTTATAATTTTACGATAATTTAAAACCTTAGTATTTTGTAAAGGGAAACTGCCCCGAAAACAGCTGACAGTATTAGTAGGGTGTCTCCTATACTCTCTTTCCCTGCTGAGAAAAAAAGTGCAGATGATACAAGTAATCCAATGAATATAATTGAGTAAGCTATTTTGCCTATCTGTTCCCTGTAAAACTCCTGTAGCTCCAACAAATCCTTAAAAACTATCTGGAATGTTATCCTTTCACGGATTAACAGTCTGTAAATATGTTCAACTTTGAATATAAGCTGGAAGTAAAGCTGGGCGGCGTCCCTTACCTCAAGGGATTTTTCCTTTATATAGTCTGTTGTGGTTGTTTTTATAAACTTTTTTAGCCTCTGTGTTGGGTTAAATTTAGGGTCAAGTTTCCTTACTGTTCCCTCCAGATTAAGGGCGGCTTTTCCAAGGTAGGCTATATCAGACGGTAGTTTAAGGTGGTTGTTTCTTATAAACTCTATTATGTCCTCTATCATCTCCTTTAGGTTTATTTCTTCAAGCCTTTTGTTGTGATACTTCTCTAAGAAAAACTGTAGGTCTGTTTCAAAGTTGTTAAAGTCTGTGTAAGGGGTAAACATATTAAACCCTTCATAAAAGTGTATAGCAAGGTTCAGGTCTAAGGTGATAACCCCTACAATGTAGTCCATAAAATACCTTTTTTTGGTTTTAGGTAAAAAGGCAATCATCCCAAAATCTATAGCTACTATTGTTCCGTCATCAAGGACAAACAGGTTTCCCGGGTGTGGGTCTGCGTGGTAAACCCCATCTTTAAAAACCATTTTAAAGTAGGCATCTGTAAGCCTTTTTGCTATCTCTACAGTATCTAAGCCCTTCTCCTGTAGCTTTTCAACCTCTGAAATTTTTATCCCGTCTACAAACTCTGTTATAAGAACCTCAGATGTGGAGATTTCCTGAAAACATTTTGGAACTTTAAACCCTTTGTATCCTTCAAAGTTTTTCTCAAAAATCTTAAAATTTTGGGCTTCTATTGAAAAATCAGCTTCCCTTAAGGTTGTCCTTTTAAACTGGTGGATAACACCTTTAAGGTTTAGCCTCCTTACAGTCTCAAAATGTTTTTCAAGGAAGTTTATAACCATAAGCATAAGCTCTGCATCTAACTCTATAAGCTCCTCTAAGTTAGGTCTCCTTACCTTTACCGCTACCTTTTCCCCTGTTTTCAGGTATCCAATATGAACCTGTGATATTGAGGCTGAGGCTATAGGCTGTTTTTCTATCCTGTCAAAAATCTCCCACAGCTTATCACCGTAATTTCTAATAAGTATCTCCTCTACAACTGCATAATCAAATGGGGCTACCTTGTCCTGTAGTTTTATAAGTTCATCTATAATGTAAACAGGGACTATATCTGGACGGGTGCTAAGTATTTGACCTAACTTTATAAATGAGGGACCTAACCTCTCAAGGGCTTCCCTTATCTTTTTTGGCTTTGTCTGGGGGTCTACTTCCAGTCCAAACAGTAGCTTAAAATACTCGTATATATTGTAAAAACCTAACTTTGATAAGGTTAAGGATACCTCTTTTGCCCTTTTTACCAGTTTTACCTTTTTTTTAAACATCTACTCCCTGCTTCTGTAAAAGTGTTCTCATCTGGTTGGCTACCTGTTGTATCTCCCACTGGGCGTGGGGGTCTATCCTTTTATGTATAAAATCTTTAATCCATTTAAGTGTGCCAGATACAACTATTGTTGTTTTCCGTCCGTGGGGTAGTATAAATCTGGCGTCTTCCCTTTTTACTTTTCCTTTGTATACAGCTGTCTCATAAACAAACTGGGTAAGTCTGTCTGACAGGTCAAATAAATCTTTTAGTTTAAATCCTTTTTCCAACGGTAATTTTTTTAGTTTGTTTAACCTTTCTTCTATCTGGGCTAATATATCTTCTTTTGTTTCACTTTGTTTTATCTCTGCTAAAAGGTTGTCCATTGTGTCTATTAGTAGTTTAGCTGTTTCAGGGTTCAGTTCCACCTCACTACTTGCTACAGACGGGGGAATAACAACGGTGTTTTGGTCTTCCTTTACATACCTTTGACTTCTTTGGCTAAAGTTAAGTGTTGTATGCCTTACAAGTTGGTGGGTCATTGTCCTTGAAACATTATCTATAAAGAAAACTGCATAACCGTCGTATTCTGTTATTAATCCTATAAGTGTTGTATTCCCTTCTGTCCCGACTGGATTAACAGGGGTGTCGTATTCTGCCATCTTTTCAAAAGCCTGTATATACCTGTCTTTATCAACAGAAAGTAAATCCTCAAGGTAGTGTCTCAGGGATACACCGACCACTGTAGGGTATTTAAGGTTGTAGCTTGATTTAAAGGACAGGGAGGCTACCTTTTGGGCTAAAATTTCCGCTTTTTTCACCTTTGGTAGGTTTTTAAAATCTTCACCAAGTATGCTGTCAATGGTCTCTTCATCTATCTGGGCTAAATCTTTGTAGGCGAAGGAGTGGGCAAACACACTGAAATGTTGCAAATTTCCTAACTTTGATAAGAAGTTAGCCCTTTCCTGTCTACTTGAGACCCTTGGGTCGTTTAAAAGGTAGTCTAACCCTTTCGGGGAATAGCAGGTTCTTGCTCCAAGGGCTGTAAACGGTATCGTCCCTTTAAAATCCTCCAGCGAAAAAAGTCGGTCTGTATACATTAATAACCCCTCTACTTGGTTAGCAAAAGATTATATTAACAAATTTGTATATGTTCAGAAAGAAGGCGGACACCTACCGAAAAGAATAAAAAAGAAAGATGAAGTGGTTCAAATAGACACAAAATACTTAACGTAAAAAAGAGGAGCGTACTATCAGTTTACGATTGTAGACAAATCTATGAGAATGTCGTATGTAAAGGTTGCTTATGGTCAGTGTTAAAATTTTTATTGGTAGGTGTTCACCATCTATTGAACCTATACATGCTGTTTGAAAATGTAAGGATTTGGTCTATAATATAGAATGCTTTGGAGAGGTGGCCGAGCGGTCGAAGGCGGCTCCCTGCTAAGGAGTTGAGGGAGTTATCCTCCCTCCGAGGGTTCAAATCCCTCCCT
>JAADEV010000100.1 GCA_013153295.1 Aquificota bacterium
TAGAAAACCACCGAGTTTACTGTATGGGGAAAACAGTAAAGTGTTTGGGATACTCAGGGATTACGCAGGTAAGTTTTCAAAAATAATCTCTGACGACCCACAGAAGGCTGAAGAGGTTAAGGAGTATATAAACAGAAACTTTAAAGAAAGGATACAGGTAGAGGTTTACAGGGACAAAAAACACCCACTATACACCAGATACGGTATAGACAGGGTTATAAACAAAATCCTAAACCCCTATGTGTGGCTAAAAAGTGGAGGTTATCTGGTTATAGAAGAAACAGAAGCCCTTGTATCAATAGATGTAAACAGCGGAAGTCAAAGTAAACACAGTTCCCTTGAGGAGACAGCCTACCACACAAACCTTGAGGCTGTGGAAGAGATAGCAAAACATATTAGACTAAGGGATTTAGGGGGAATAATAATAATAGACTTTATAGATATGAAAGACGAAGAAAAAAAGGAAGCCCTAATTGAAAGGTTTAAAGAGGCTGTAAAAAAAGACAGAAGACCTGTAAAAATAAAAAACTTCACATCTTTAGGACTACTTGAGCTTACAAGGAAAAAAGTAGAAGACAGCCTTATAAAACAGCTTGCAGATATATGCTTTTCCTGTGGAGGTAGTGGATACATAAAAGGGAAACACCTACTACTGTTTGAGATAGAGAAAAAGATAGAGGAGCTAAAGCCCTTTGTAAAACTAAAAATAAAGGTAAACCCCTACTATATCCCAGATTTACAAAGGCTTATAAACAAATTGAAACTTGAAGACAGTGTTGATATTATTTCTGATACAGATTTACAACCTAACAGATTTACAATAGAGAGTGTAGAATGAAAAAAAGATTAACAGCTGTAGTCTTAGCCTTTGCTGTAGTTTCCTGCGGTGAAAAGGTTGTATACAAAGGGGAAACATTTAACAAAGGGCTTGAGCTATACCAAAAAGGTGAGTATGACGACGCAAAGGAGCTGTTAAAAGAGGCAATATACAAAGCTAAAGATATGACCACAACAGATATAATGAAAGCCAGATACTATCTGGCAAATATATACTTCCAGCAGGGAAACTATATAGACGCAATTGTTGAGTTTGAGGAGTTTCTGTCCCTATACCCTACCGCCCCACAGGTGCCAGAGGTTTTATACAAACTGGCAGTTTCCTACCTGAAAATATCCCCCTCACCGGACAGAGACCTTACATATATCAGAAAGGCAATGGAAAAGGCTGAGGAGCTAATAGACAACTACCCAAACTCCCCGTATGTGGAAGAGGCAAAAAAGATAATCCAGCAGGCAAAAAAAATAGAAGCCCAACACCTTATAAATATAGCAGACCTTTACGAAAGGCTACAGAAACACTACTCAGCGTCAGTATACTACCAACTGGTTTTTGAGGAGTATCCAGACCAGATAAAACAGGACTTTGTCATATACAAAATAGCTTACAACCTGTTAAATGTAGATAAACAGTATACAGACAGAATAAAAGAGTATAAAGAAAGGATAAAAAAGTTAGAAGAAAAGATAAAAAAAGAGAAGGATATAGACAAAAAAACAGTCCTTATGAACAGAAAAAAGCTACTTGAGAAACACCTAAGTGTGTTAGAAAAAAGGATAGACGAAGGGAAGCAAAGGGCTGAGGAGATTATAAAATACGCATTACAACAGTATCCAAACTCCCAGTATAAAAAAGATATGGAAAAACTACTTGAAAAAATAAAACAGGAGGAGAAAAAATAGATACAAAACAGATACTTGACACCATTATACAGTCAGCAAAGGATAAAAAAGGGCATTCAATAACAGCCCTTGATATTGGGAAAGTTTCATCAATTGCAGACTATATGGTCATCATCAGCGGTGATGTGCCAACCCATACACAGGCTATAAGTGATAACATCGTAAAAACCCTTAAAGAAAAAGGGGTAGTCCCCTCATCTGTGGAAGGATACACAGAGGGTAGGTGGATATTCCTTGACTACGGGGACATTCTGGTAAATATCTTTATCCCAGAGCTTAGGGAGTATTACAACTTAGAGTGGCTTTGGTCTGACGCCCCAACCATCTACAAGGAAAGCTAATAATGGGAGTTGGTATCTTTGACTCCGGAATTGGAGGGCTTACTGTATTTAAGGAGATAGCCAGAGAGTTCCCAAAAGCGGACATATACTACTTAGGGGATACTGCCAGAGTGCCATATGGTAGTAAATCTAAAGAAACAATAATAAGATACTCTATTGAGGCGGCAAATTACCTTAGGGGCTTTTCAATAGACGCCCTGATAATAGCCTGTAATACAGCATCTTCTTACGCATTGGACATACTAAAGGAAAAGATGGATATACCTGTAATCGGCGTAGTTGAACCGGGAGTAGAAATGGCATTAAAGTATACAAAAAATAACAAAGTAGGTGTAATCGGAACTACAGCCACCATTAGAAGCAACTCTTACAAAAGACTTTTGCAGGAAAAGGGGATACAGGTATACCAAAAGCCCTGCCCACTGTTTGTTCCCCTTGTGGAAGAGGGTATAACAGAGGGGAAGATTGCCGAAATGATAGTAAAGGAGTATTTAGACGATTTGGTAAAGGAGGGAATAGATACACTTATACTCGGTTGCACACATTACCCCCTGCTAAAGGAGACAATAAAAAAGCTGTATCCAGATATAAATATTGTTGACTCATCACAGGCAATAACCCAGTTTTTACATAAAGAGGAGATAAACCTACAGGGAAACGGAATAAGGGAGATATTTATAACAGACAAAACAGAAAGTTTTGAGAAGTTTAAAAAATTACTTGTAGGGGATATACCATTAAAAAAGATAGAACTTTCCCAACTTTGTTCCCTTTAAGGGAAAGGAAGGGGTTTCAAAATGGGAAAAAAAAGAAAAAAGGTTTCGGAGAGGAAGGAAGAGGTCTTTTTAATTATTTCCCAGATTATTGCTGAAAAGGGCTTGTCAGAGGTCTCCACTGTAGAAGTGGCAAGGAGACTTGGGGTTTCCCAACCTGCCATCTACAAATACTTTAAAAACAAAGATGAGATGATAATCTACTTTTTGGAGCATCTAAAATCACAGCTTGAAGCTGTCCTGAAAAAGGCAAAGGAAGGGAAAACAACCAAGGACAAACTACACCTATTGTATCAGGAACACCTTAAGCTAATACAGAAAACAAAAATACTACCAAGGGTGATATTCTCAGATGTGGTATACCTTGGAGACCCTAAAAAGAAACAAGCCCTTAGGGAGGCTATACTTACATACAAAAGGGGAATAGTAGATATAGTAAAAGAGGGTATTAAGAAAGGGGAGCTTAAAGAAGTAGACCCTGAGATATTCTCCAGATTTTTTATAGGCAGTGTAATATCAACAACACTTATGTGGATGCTAAACGATATGGAAGCAGACCTTGTCTCAGAAGCAGACAGACTAATAAACAACCTTGATGTTTACTTCCAATAGCGGAAACTACAAAAACATTACTGTGATACACTTTTACACCAAAAAGCTAGGGGATAGAAGAGATGAGAGATTTTATAAACTCCCTTGCAGAGAGGGTTTTAAGTGGTGAAGCCCTTTCTAAAGAAGAAGGGCTGAAAATACTCCATATACCTGATGAATACCTTGATGACCTTGTTGAGCAGGCTTCTATTGTAAGGGAGAAGGTTTTTTCAAATCAGGTTGAGTTTTGTAGTCTTATAAATGCAAAAAATGGGGCTTGCACAGAGGACTGTAGCTTTTGTGCCCAGTCTTCAAAGTATCCAACCCCGATAAACGCCTACCCACTTGTCCCAAAGGAAGAAATGGTTGAAGGGGCTTTAAAGGCGGTTTCAATAAAGGCAAATAGATACTGTATTGTTTTAAGTGGTAAACGGGCTACCAAAGAGGAAGTTAACCAGATAGCTGAAGCTGTAAGGGAAATAAGGGAAAAAATCCCTGTAAAGGTATGTGTTTCCATTGGAACAGTTGACGAGGAAGATCTTAAACTTTTGAAAGAGGCAGGGGTAGAAAGGGTAAACCACAACCTTGAAACCTCAGAGAGACACTTCCCTAATATAGTCCAAACCCACAGCTGGCAGGAGAGACTTGAAACAATAAAAAGGATACAAAAGGTAGGATTATCAACCTGTTGTGGAGGGATATTCGGCATAGGGGAAACAGACGGGGATATAGTAGATTTAGCTGACACCTACAGGCAGTTAAAGGTTCACTCCATACCTATAAACTTCCTTATTCCTATACCGGGGACACCCCTTGGAAACACTCAGGCGTTAACCCCACAGAAATGTTTAAAGATACTTGCCCTTTTTAGGCTGTTTAACCCTGATGCGGAAATAAGACTTTGTGGCGGAAGGGAGATAAACCTCGGTGAGTATCACGACACTGCTATGGAGATTGCAAACTGTCTTATGGCTGGTGGATACCTTACAAGGGCTGGAAGGTCTCCCGGTAAAGATGAAGAGATGGTAAAAAGGCTTGGTAGACAGCTTATAACAAACAGGGGGGAATTTTCTAAAAAAGCTGTAGCATAATGACGAAAGGTATAGTAAAACAGCTTTAGGGGATATGTTATGTTTGATACTCAGGAGAAACACCCTTTTGATATAGTTCTTAAGCTGGTTATAAACGGTGAGATAGACCCTTGGAAGGTTGATATTGTAGAGTTGGCAGATAAGTATCTACAGGAAATAAAAAATATGTATATACCAGACTTAAGGCTTGCCTCTAAGGTTCTTAGTGGTGCGGCTTTACTACTAAAGATGAAGGCAGAAGCCCTTGATATAGGGGAAGATGAAGAAGACCAATCAAAGGGCAGTAGAAAAAGGATTTTCGGTATAAAGCGTTTTTACACCATAGATGAAATAGCCCATGTATTAAAAAAGTATATAGCCCCTGTTATACAGTTTAAGCCTAAAAGGAAATACACCAGAAGGAAACCTTACACTAGAAAACCAAAAACTATAGAAATTCCCCTATTCCACGCTACACTTGAGGAAACTATAGAAGCCCTTGAGAAAGAGTTTGAAAACTTAGATGGGGTTATAACCTTATCCCAGCTTGAACACCCTAACAAAGCCCAAACTTTTGTTGCTTTACTTTTCCTTAACTATGAGGGTGTTATAGATATATTTCAGGAGGAGGAGTTCGGGGAGATATATATACAAAAGAACCCCTCCGCCTATAGGAAAATCGCTTAATGTTTCAGCATAAACTCTGCCAATGCCTTTAGTTCCTCATCTGACATAGCCTTAGTTGTGTTTAGCTGTGGAGACATAATACTAAACTTTGCAGGGTCTACTATCGGTTTACCTTCACCTTTTAGAAACTGTATAAGTTTCTGTGTATCCCCACCGTAAGCCTGTGCAATTTTTTGTA
>JAADEV010000028.1 GCA_013153295.1 Aquificota bacterium
CTTCCTGTCCAGTGTGATAGTGTTGTCCCAGTTGTATACACAAAGGTTGTATCCCTTGCTAAACTTCCAGTCCCCCAAAGGAAAAAGAAGTTTATAGATATGGTTCTACCATCTATACTTATTGCAAACTTTGAGATAAAACAGCAGAGGGATTTTATCCAATATATACAGAAAAAGTTAGAGAGAGGGGAAAAACTGAGGCAGTGGGAGGAGGAGCTTGTAAAAAAACTACTTGAGGAATACAAAGCAGACAACCTCCAAGAGCTACTTACAAAGCTAAATGTTAACCCTGTCAGCCTTGTCCTTGCCCAAGCGGCTATAGAAAGTGGGTGGGGAACATCAAGGTTTTTCACAAAAGCTAACAACCTATTCGGTGTATGGACTTTTAACAAAAAAGAAGCATCTAAGATAAAGGCTAAAGGGGCAAATGTTTACCTTAAAGCCTATCCGGATATTCTCTCATCTGTAAAGGATTATTATAAAAGCATAAATAGAAGTTGGGCATACAGAAAATTCAGGCTTGTCAGATTAGAGACGAAAAATCCTATACTACTAACAAACTACTTGGAAAAATATTCAACATTGAGGGGGCTGTATGTTCAAAGGCTTAAGAATATTATTAAAACAAACAACCTTGAAAGGTTTGACAGCTGTCGCCTTTCTCCTGAGTATATTACTACACAGTGAGGCGGTATCAGAATACGCCACAGTGCTTATATACCACCGTTTTGACGAAGAAAAATACCCATCAACCTCAATCTCAACAGAGGATTTTGAAAAACACCTTAAATATCTTAAAGATAATAACTACAATGTAATACCCCTTTCCCAACTGGTATTTTATCTGGAAAATAACTTTGATATACCACCTAAAACTGTTGTTATAACTATAGACGATGGTTTTAAATCTGTTATGAAAGGATACAGGCTGTTAAAGGAGTATAATATGCCCTTTACCCTGTTCCTTAGTATGGAAGGGATAGGAAGCTACCCAGCCTACCTTACAATAGAAGATATAGAGATACTAAAGGCTGACCCACTTGTTGAGTTTGGGAACCATTCCTACTCCCACAGAAGATTTGCAAAGCTATACACAAAATACCCCCTTGGGGAGTATAAAAGGCTTATAATGGAGGACACCCTTAAAGCTGAAGAAAAGATGGAAAGGATACTCGGTTTTGTTCCTAAGGTTTACGCCTTTCCATACGGGGAATACACAAAGCCGTATATAGAAGTTTTACTGTCTATGGGATACACTGCCCTTTTTACACAGGAGCCCCAAAATGTATCAAAACAAACACCACTGTGGAGGATAACCAGACAGGCTGTAGTCGGTAGCTGGGCAAAGTTAAGCAGATTTAAAAGACTGCTACAACACGAGGTTTTACCTGTTATAGATTTTTATCCACCCTTAGGCTATCAGGAGGAGCCACCAGACAAGGTGTATGTGGTTCTAAAGGAGGGAAATTACCACGGTTGTAATATATATGTGTCAGAAATAGGCTGGAAAAGGGCAAAGATAGAAGGAAAAAAGATTTATCTGGAAAAGCTACCACCTTTAACAAAATGGAAGAACAGAATTGGGGTTTCCTGCTGGAATAGGAAAACAAAAAGAAAGGCAACATACTTTTGGACTATATATCTGAGGTAAGCTGTGAAGGATTTACTAATAAAACAGATAATCTTTACAGGAAAGGTATTGTATCAGGAGGGACTTGTAAACTCCCACGCAGGGAATATAAGCGTTAGATACAAGGACAGTATACTAATAACAAAAACAGGGAAGAAGTTAGGTTTTTTAACAAAAAGGGATATTGTGGAAGTTCCTGTATACTCCACATCTCCACAGGATAAGGTTGCCTCCTCAGAGCTTATAGTCCACAGAGCTATATACCAGAATACAGACTATCAAGCAATTATACACGCCCACCCTGTCTATAGTGTTGTAATCTCGTTTTTTATTGAGGATACCTTCCGTCCTATTGATAATGAAGGTAGGCTTTTTCTTCCGGAGGTTCCTATTATACAGGTTGAAAACCCAAGTGGTTCTAAAGAATTAGCTGAAAAACTATCTAACTTTTTTAGTGGAAATCCACACAGGTGTATAATAGTAAAAAAGCACGGTTCATTTACAGCAGACTACTCACTTGACAAAGCCCTTAAACTAACATCAGACCTTGAGTTCTGTAGTAAGGTTTACTATAAGGTGAAGTTAAAAGGGGGTTAATCCCCCTGCGTCTGTAGGGTAGGGTATCTGTTTTTTCTGTCTACTATATGTATATCCTCAACTCCGAAGCGGTTTTCCTTTAGTAGGTTGTATACTTCCACAGCCCTGTCCTTGTCTTTAAACCCTATAACAAGTCCACAAAATTCGTAAATCTCATTGGGAACGGGGAGGGTTGTAAAATCTTTTATGCCCCTTTGGTGTAAAAACTGGATAGCCCTGAAGCCCTCAGGTATAGACATAAAGGTAATTATATACTTTGGGGCTATAGGTTTAAATATACGGTATAGATACTCTAATATATGTAGTTTTACCCCTATTGCGTAAAATTTTGCCTTTTCCCATAAAGTATCACCGTGCCAACCTTTACCCCGCTGGATAACCGCTTCGTAGTATCCATCTTTCTTTTCTAAGGAGACCAGTTTATTTCCTGTATCGTGGCACCATACTTTTATATCCCTTTCAAACCCTTTATCGTCAGATAGAACCTTTAGATAGCTACCTACAGGTATACTTCTCAGCTCTTTTGATATATAAACAAGTGGGGTAGGGCAGAACATTCCTCTGGCATCAATTTCTTTTTCTACTTGCATATTAGTCTGCCTAATGGTTCTCCTCCTAATAAATGCCAGTGTATATGGAAAACCTCCTGTCCTGCGTCCCTTCCAGTGTTTACTATAAGCCTAAAGCCTGTATCTGCAATACCAAGTTGTTTTGCTATCTCGTTAGCTTTTAGTATTATATGCCCTATTACAGGTTTATGTCTCCCTTCTAAATAAAGGTTGTTTGGTATATGCTCCTTTGGTATCAGTAGTATATGCACCTTAGCCTGTGGTCTTATATCCTTAAAAGCCATCATAATATCGTCTTCGTAGACAATCTCCGCAGGTAGTTCTTTGTTTACTATCTTACAAAATACACAGTCAGACATACTACCCTCCTTAGGTTTGGTTTATTATATCGTTAATACTTGCTTTAACGCCGTTTGTAAACTCAAACTTTTCGTTAAAGTTGTAAACCTTTATGTTTTTGCTGTTGATTGTATGGATAAAAACCTTTTTAGTTTGGGGGTCTATTAGGATAACTTTAGGCACTCCTATGGAAAAGTAATCCTGTATTTTTTCCTCCATCTCTGTTAGTGTGTTTGATGGTGATACAATTTCTATTATCAGGTCAGGTGGCACTTCAAGTATACCTATAGGTTCTTTTTCTACTTTTTCTTTACTGATAAAAACAATATCAGCTCCCCTTACCCTTAGAGGGTCTTTGTTTATCAGCACTCCAACTTCTCCTACAGACATATATCCTTTATCCTTTAGCTTTTTCCATAGGAAGGAAAATATTAAACCTTCAAGTTTACCGTGTAAAAAGCCAGCTGGGGACATTTCTTTAATCTCTCCATCTATTACTTCGTAGCTTCCCTCAGGTAGGTTGTTTATATCCTTGTATGTAAGCCTTTTTCTCTCTAAAACAAGCATCGTAATAAACCCTTTTTTTCTAAAATACTACCCCTTACCATTCCTTTCAACTTAACTGTGTAAACCCTTTTTCTGGGCGTGTTCACTTAGTAGTTGGAAAAGTTTCTCCATATTCCAACCTTCTTTGGCAGATACCACAACCCCTTCCTTATCTCCGTAAAGTAAAGCCATATCTGTATCCTCCAGATACTCCTGTGAGGGTATAGCCTTATCTATTTTGTTTAAAACCAGTATTTGTGGTTTGTGGTGGGCTTCTATCTTCTTTAGTATTTTGTCTACCGTTTCAACCTTTTCCTGCCAGTTTTCATCTGATACATCAACTACATGTAGTATAAGGTCTGCCTCTTTTACCTCTTCAAGGGTTGTTATAAATGCCTCCATTATCTCCTTTGGCATATCTTGGACAAAGCCGACTGTGTCTGTTATTACAGCCTTTTTACCTATGTGTGGAAATGGGACAAATGAGGTTTTTGTGTCAAGTGTTGCAAATAGCTTGTTAGAAACATATGTATCCCTTTTTGTTAATCTGTGTAAAAGGCTTGATTTCCCTGCGTTTGTGTATCCTACCAACGCAACCTTTAGTAGGTTAGGGTCTTCTACCCTTTTTTTCCTTTGTTGGTATCTCTGTTTTTTTATTCTTTCTAACTCTTTTTTTATTTTTGTTATACGCTCTTTTATTCTTCTAACTTTTATCTCACCTAACTTTTCCCCTGCCCCTTTGGTTTTCATTCCTCCGCCTATTCTGGATAGGTCTTTACCGTATTGTCCAAAAGCCCTTGGTAGCTGGTGTTGTAGCATTGCCAGTTCTACCTGTAGTTTTGCCTGTTTTGTCCTTGCCCTTTGTGAGAATATGGAGAGGATAATATCTGTTCTGTCTAAAACATCAACACCTGTTATCTCCTCAAGGTTTGCTATCTGGACAGGGGAAAGGGGGGTATCAAAAACCACTGTATCGGCGTTTATCCCTTCTACCAGTTCTTTTAACTGCTTTGCCTTTCCCCTCCCTATGTAAGTAGCTGGGTCTGGTGATGGTCTGGATTGGTATAGTTTCCCTAATACTGTTCCGTCTAAAGCCTCTACAAGCCCCTCCAGTTCCTTAAGGGATTGTTTAAACTCCCTTTCTGTTTTCCCTTTTGTTTTTGTTCCGACTAATATAGCCCTCATTAACCATCTGTCACTATTGTGCTTATAGCGTGTTTGTAGACCAGCTGTTTCTCCCCGTTAACATCAAGGAGAATTGTAAACTGGTCTGCCGCAAGTATTTTTCCTGTTATCCTTGTCCCCCTTGTAAGATACACAATTACCTCTTTCCCTTCCTGCTTCAGCTCCTCTAAAAGTTCGTCCTGAATGTTCATTTTAACCTCCACCTCGTTTGTATTTTTCTATAATTGTATCTAAAACTTCCCCTTTTGTGTAGTTTGAGGGATTTATGGTATACCAGCCTTCCCTGTTTGATAGTTTAGTTTTAAATGTCCTTATCTGTCTTTTTGCAAACTTTTTGGTGTTCCTTTTTACATCTTCTACAGCCTGTTCAAGTGGTATCTTCCCTTCTATGTAAGGTATCACCTCTTTGTATCCTATAGCCTG
>JAADEV010000017.1 GCA_013153295.1 Aquificota bacterium
ATCTTTCTTCCTAGTTCACCAACAAAATGGTTAACCACCGACCAACAGTTAAAAGAGAAATGGGAAGTGAGTATTAAAAATAAAAAAATAAGCTAAAGAGAAAACTTAGACCTGACTTTCTGTAAAATGTCTTGCAACCTGTGGGGGCTTAAACTAACTTTTAAGAGATGGAGGAGAAAAAAGCAGTAGCTTTAAAATACGATAGGGAAAAGGATAACGCCCCCCGTGTTGTGGCAAAGGGTAAAGGTTATATTGGGGAAAAGATAATCCAGATAGCCAAGGAGCATAACATACCTATTAAAGAAGACCCTATACTGGTGGAAGCATTATCAAAGGTAGAGATAAATCAGGAGATACCCCCTGAGCTTTATCAAGCTGTAGCAGAGGTTCTTATCTATATATACAGAAAAACTTCACAATTGAAAAAAAGACAAAACAGCTAATATTAGAAAACAAAAAAGGAGATAAAAGTATGATTACAGAGGTTAGACAACCGGCGGTAAGCGACCTTTTTTATCCTGCTGACCCGATAGAGCTTAAGGCTATGCTTAAAAAGTTTTTAGATGAAGCCCCATTATACCCATACAAACCTGAGATAGTTGTATCCCCACACGCAGGGTATATATACAGCGGGTCTGTGGCAGGGGTAAGTTATAAACAGCTTTTAAATCTGGATTTAAACCAGCATTACACAGTGCTTTTAATTGGACCTTCCCACCACGTTCCATTTGAGGGTATATCCTTTGGATACTACAAATACTGGCTTACACCCCTTGGTGAGGTAAAGGTAGACACACAAAAGATAGAGGAGTTTGTCCTTACACATAGGGATATGCCTATTACCTTAAATACAATACCCCACGCAAAGGAACACTCATTGGAGGTTCAAGTCCCATTTTTACAGATGGTTCTACCTGATTTCTCAATAGTTCCAGTTGTTTACGGTCAGGTAGATTACGAAACTGTAAAGGAGGTTATCCGCTGGTTTAAGGATAACTATCCTAATGTTATAGTGGTAATTAGCACAGACCTAAGCCACTACTACCCAGATAATATAGCCCGCCAGATAGATAAATACTGTAATCTGGCTGTTGAAAATTTAGATATAGGTTTACTTGAAAGGTGTGAAGCCTGCGGTAAGATAGGGCTTGGGGCGTCTATCCTATACGCTAAGGAAAGGGGATTAAAGGGGAAAGTCCTTGACTACAAAACATCTGGAGATACATCAGGGGATTACTCTGCGGTGGTAGGGTATGCCAGTTATATCTTCTACAGGGAGTAGGGGGTTTTCCCTTGTTGAACTCCTTTTAGCTGTGGCAATACTATCCACCGCCTTAAGTGTTATCTACATTACTTACACAAAGCTACTTGAAAGGGGTAAAGCTGGGGCTACATCTGTAGAAAGCCAGCTTGAGGGTTTAATTGGGGTTGAGATAGTTAGGCTGGATTTGGAACATATAGGTTATGGGGTGGCTTTAGATGAGGTTTCCCCTGTAGCCCAGTGGGACAGCCCAACAAAAACATTTACCATAAGAAGTAATCTAATAAACACAAGGCAGGAAACTGTCGGCTGGGTTTTTATAGACTGTAGCAGTGGCAACTGTAATCCCCTGTCCTACTCCCTCCCTTCATCTGGCAGATACTATATCTTTTTTGTGGACAGCTTTTATAACAACTCTGTTGGTTTAGGGCAGGTTTATCTGGAAAGGGACGGGAGTTTAGCCTTAACGGAGATACCACCTATAGATGGTCTTGTTTATAAACAGCTTGTAGGTTTTCCTATCCCTGATACTGTGTATAAAGGTAGTTCAAATAACTGTGAAAATACCTTCTGTTCCCGTATTAGATACAAACTAAGGGATACCTCTACACTACCTTTAAAGTGTAATCCTAACACAGGGGTTTTGTATAGGATTGTAAATAATGCAGTTGTTGGAGACCCTATATTTAACTGTGTTGCTGACTTTCAGGTTAAAATTACAGCTACAGACGGAGAGGCTATATCTGTTAGAAAGGGGTCTGTTAAAAAGGTGGAGTTTTTTATCCTTTTACAGGAAGGGGAAAGGCGGAGGGGATTTACATTTAGTAATACAAGGGAGTGTGGCGGTGGGGTGTGCTTTAACACCCCGGAGGTTGATTTACACCTCCCCCCAGACTACCAAAACTACAACTGGAAGGTAATAAAGCTGTCTGTAAAGCCAAAGAACAGTTAGCCTTTTAGTTTCTCTAATAAAGCAGGTATATCAGGTATCTGTATCTCTTCCTTTTTGCCTGTTTTCCTTTCCTGTAGCTCTACCTTACCTTCCTTTACCTTTTTCCCTACCACTATTCTGTATGGTATACCTATTAGGTCTGCATCTTTAAATTTAGCTCCGGGGGATATATCCCTGTCGTCGTAAAGGACTTCTACTCCAATCTCCTGTGCCTGTTTGTATATCTGTTCTGCCACATCTGTAATCTGTGGGTCTTTTGTGTTCAGGGCAAGTATATGTAGTTTAAATGGGGCTATACTTTCTGGCCATATTATTCCGCTGTCGTCGTGGTTCTGCTCTACAGCCGCCGCCATAAGCCTACTTACCCCAATACCATAACAGCCCATAACTATAGGCTTCTCTTTACCATCTTTATCAACGAAGTAAGCCTTCATCGCTTCTGAATACTTTGTTCCAAGTAAGAATATATGCCCTACCTCAAGTCCGGTTGTTTCCTTTAAAGGCTGTTTACAGTTTGGACAGGGGTCTCCTCCCCTTGCTGTGGAAAAGTCCACAAACTCCACAGGTTTAAAATCCCTTGGTATGTTTACATTTATGTAGTGGTAATCCTTCTCATTTGCCCCTACTACAAAGTTATGTAAACCTTCAACGGAAATATCTGCATAAACAGGTAAATCAAGCCCTATTGGTCCCACAAATCCCTCAACTACTCCCATCTCCTTTAGCTCTTCGGAGGTGGCAAGCCTACAGTCAAGGACATTAAAGTAATTTATCAGCTTGGTTTCGTTAAGCTCCCTATCACCTCTTATAAGGACTGCTACCTTTCTGCCGTCTGAGAGTATGTATACAAGGGTTTTTACAATCTTTGTTGGAGGAACCCCTAAGAACTGTGCCACCTCTTCAACTGAGGACACATTTGGGGTGTATACCTTTTCAAGTGGTTTTTCTTCCTCCGGTGGTGGTCTGTCCAGCTCAAACTCATACTTTGCAGTTTCCACATTTGCGGCGTATCCACAGTTTTCACAGTATACTATGTGTGCCTCCCCGTTAGCCGCCTTTACCACAAACTCGTGGGAGTATTTACCTCCTATAGCCCCTGTATCAGCTTCAACCATAAGGTAATCAAGCCCCAGCTCATCAAATATCCTTTTGTATGTGTCCCTCATAACTTGGTAAGATTGGACTGCCATCTCCTCAGATACATCAAAGGAGTAAGCATCTTTCATTAAAAACTCCCTACCCCTAATAAGACCGTATCTCGGGCGGGCTTCGTCCCTAAACTTTGTCTGTATCTGGTAAAAGTTTTTTGGTAAATCTTTGTAAGAACGGATATTCTTCCTAACAAGGTCTGTTATTGTTTCTTCGTGTGTAGGTCCCAAGGCAAAAAGTCTGCCTTTCCTGTCCTCCACCCTAAAAAGCTCTTTACCGTAAACCTCCCATCTTCCTGTTTCCTGCCACAACTCCGCTGGGGTAAGGATAGGGAGTAAAACCTCCAATGCCCCTGCGTTATCCATATGTTTTCTTATTATATTTTCTATCTTCCTTAAAACCCTAAGACCAAGGGGTAGATACTCGTAAAGCCCTGCGGCAAGCTGTCTTATGAACCCTGCCCTTACAAGGTATATATGACTTGGGACTTCTGCCTCTGAAGGGGCTTCCTTTAGTGTTGGTATAAAGTAGTTAGACGCCCTCATAATTCACCTCTAATTTTGGTTTGTATTAATATTATAGCCCTTTAGTTTTTAGGTATTTTTCTGCTACTGCCCTGTCGTCAAAGGGTATTTTTCTGTTTCCTATAATCTGGTATCTTTCGTGTCCTTTACCTGCTATCAGTATAATGTCCCCTTCCTGTGCCATCTCCACAGCTTTTTTTATAGCCTTTTCCCTGTCCAGCTCCACAACTGTATTTATGTTTTTTACCCCCTTTAATATGTCCTGTATTATCTGGTTTGGGTCTTCTGTCCTTGGGTTGTCTGAGGTTATTACAACTGTATCTGAGTATTTTGAGGCTACTTTGCCCATTAATGGTCTTTTCTGTCTGTCCCTGTCCCCACCTGCCCCAAACACTGTTATTATCCTTTTCTTTCTCAGTTTTTGTAATGTTTTTAAAACCTTTTCAAGGGCGTCAGGGGTATGGGCGTAGTCTATAAACACTGTTATCCCTTTGTTTGTTATCCTTTCAAGTCTGCCTTCCACTGGCTTTAGCTGTGGTGTTATTTCTATTAGCTGTTGAAGGGGGAAGCCTATCTGGTGTAAAACTGCTAACGCCCCTACAATATTGTAAACATTAAACTCCCCTACAAGCTGTGTTTTTATCTGGTATTCCTCTCCCTTATGGCTTAGGGTGAATGTTGTATACCTATCGGTGTGTTGTATTCCTTTTATGGTGTAGTCCCCTCCCCTTTTCCCAAAGGTGTGTATATTCTTTTTATTCTTATACTTTGTGTATAGTTTTTTCCCGTAGCTGTCATCTGTATTTACCAGTATCGGGGTTTTTCTATCAGCCCATTTTATAAGTTTTTCTTTTGCTTTAAAGTAGTTTTCCATACTTTTGTGGTAGTCCAGATGTTCCTGTGTAAGGTTTGTCCAAACTATACCTGCAAACTTTGTGCCGTATACCCTATACTGGTCTAATGCGTGTGAGGATACCTCTGCGGAAACATACTCTACTTTATGTTTTGCCATTATGGAAAGTATCCTATACCACAGGATAGGGTCTGGTGTTGTTCTTCCTTCAAGTATTTTTTTGTTTCCTACTGTGTATTTTACAGTGCCGATTACTCCAGTTTTTTTTCCAAGTAGTGTTAAATACTGGTGTATAAGGTTTGCTGTTGTTGTTTTTCCATTTGTCCCTGTAATACCGATGATAGATAGTTTTTCATCAGGTTTTTTAAAAAATATTTTGGACACTTCAGCTTGTAGTTTACGGATATTTTTGGCAAGGATTACTGTTCTGTCAGGGTGGTTTTCTTTTATATACTTTGCAACTGTAGGTCTGCTTACAGCTACAGCTACAGCCCCTTTTTGTAAGGCGTCCTCCACAAATTTATGCCCATCTACAGAATACCCTTTTAC
>JAADEV010000067.1 GCA_013153295.1 Aquificota bacterium
GAAACTAATTTTATCTCCCTTTCTGTTTCACCAACAGAATGGTTAACTACCAACTACCAAAAAAGTTGCACATTGTAGTTTGATATATTAAACTATTGTTTTGCTAAATTCATAGGTGGAGGTTAAAATGCATCACTTAATAAGGGAAATTGAAGAGATTTACACCAAGGATAACAAAGAAAAGTATATAGACGAAAAAACAGGACAGCTAAAGTTTAAAGTAGGGGACACAGTTAAAGTCCACGTAAAAGTAAAAGAGAGAAATAAAGAAAGGATACAGGTTTTTGAAGGGGTTGTTATCAGAATAAAAGGAAGTGGAACAGGGAAAACATTCACAGTTAGAAAGGAAAGCTACGGAGTGGGGATAGAAAGGATATTCCCGTTAGACTGTCCATCTATAGAAAAGATAGAGACAGTTAAAAGGGGTAAAGTTAGAAGGGCTAAGCTATACTACCTTAGGGAAAGAAAAGGTAAAGCCGCTAAGATTAGAGAAATTAAAGAATGGGAGCTTAGAAAGAGAGCTGAGGAATCAGCCGCCGCTAAGGGCAACCAGTAGTGTATGCTGGATATAGAAAACTTTTTACACAAACAGGGATACAAAAGGATAGTAGGAATAGATGAAGCAGGACGGGGACCCCTCGCAGGTCCCGTCGTTTCTGTTGCTGTTATACTCCCACCAGATATAGATATATTCCTAACCAAAGATTCAAAAAAATTAACAGAAAAACAAAGGAAAAAACTTGTTCCTGTAATCAAAGAAAAAGCCCTATCCATTGGAGTAGGTATAGTAGACAGTGCAGAAATAGACAGGATAAACATATACAACGCCACAAAACTGGCTATGGAAAGGGCTATACAGGATTTAAAAACAGAGTTTGATTTCATTATCACCGATTATGTAAAGTTTGACCCTTACCCACATATTTCTGTGAAAAAAGCCGATGAAAAAAGCCTATCTGTAGCATCAGCATCTATACTTGCCAAAGTTATAAGGGACAGTATAATGGAAACCTTCGCAAAGGTTTACCCCCATTCCTTTGATAAACATAAAGGATACCCAACGAAACTACACAAACAGGAGATACAGAAATACGGTATAACACCTATACATAGGAAATCCTTTAAGCTGTATTCACAGCTTAAGTTGGAGTTATGAAACTTTACAGTATAAAAATGCGGGCATCACTAAAGGGTAAACATATCTCAGGGGCAGAAAGGATAGTCCCAGAGGAGCAGGTTTTATCAACACCCCCCACACTTCTTAAACGGCTTAAAGGTAAAAGGTTTGATAACATATCTATAAAAGTAGAGGCATTGGAAACAGAGCCTATAACCATTCCAAAGGCATTAAAAATAAAAGAACATATATTTAACAGTCCAGAGGAAGGGAACAAAAGGGCGGTAGAGATAATCCACAGGGCAACAGGGATACCCCACCACAAAATATACCAGATTATCCAGACGGTTCACAGGGGGGCTTCCCCAGATGGGAGTAATATGAGGGGGGCAATGATAGTAAACCAGCAGGGAGAAAGGATAGAAGCAGACAGATACAAAGGTGTAAGAACAACACTTATAGATTTTGTAGATAGACAGTCTATAGAAGAAAAGCTGATAAAACAGGGATACACAAATAGGACAGCAGACGCCCTCGCTTTAGCAACAAAAAATCTACACTATCCTGACATTTTAGCCGAATATTGTATATCAGATGAACCTGATTATACTATAGGTTATGTAGCTGTAAAAGGAGTTTACCACAGGCTAAATCCTTTAAAAAAGGAGGGTAATCCAAAAGGGGGTAGGATTTATTTCGTTAAAGATGGGGCGGATATTAACAAACTTGTAAAGTTTTTAACAGAGACACCTGTTTTAGTGGAAGGGCTGTAAATCCCCCTATTCTTATGAGATAGCCCATTTAACACCTACCCTAATTTGTAGTAATCTATTATTAACAATTTATGATGGCTTTCGGAGGGCTTTTACCAATGGTTTCAAAAGAAGAAGTAGAACAGATGATAAAAGAGGGCAAATCCTTAAAAGATATGGATTTTTCCTTTGCAGAGTTAGATGGGGTTGATTTTTCTGGACAGGATTTATCTGGGGCAGTATTCACAGGGGCAGAGCTTAGAGGTGCAAACTTTGAAGGGGCTAACCTTGAAGGGGCATTTATTGCAGATGCGGACTTCTCCGATGCAAACTTTAAAGGGGCTAACCTATCAAGGGCAGTTCTACAAAGGGTAAACCTTAGAAGGGCAAACTTTGAAAATGCAAATATGCATAAAGTCCAACTTATGGTCTGTGATGCTACAGAGGCAAACTTCAGCGGAGCTGATATGAGACAGTCAAGGTTAGAAAAAACCAGATTTAGAAAGGCAAAGATGGATAAAGCTGATATATCATACTCAAATATGAGGTCTACAGATTTTCAGGAAGCATCTTTTATAGGGACTAAATTTAGTTATAGCGACCTGAGGAAATCCCAACTACAAAAGGCTTGGTTTGAGAATGTGGAAGCGGAGCAAGTTATGGTTTACGGTAAAAAACCTTGGCTGGAAGGAAGTAAAGCGGAGCTTGATATAGAACAGATAAAGGCACCTAACTGGGATGATTAATCCAAGGGAAGTATCCTTAACAAACTGGATACTTTTTCTGCTTATTGGTGGGGCATTAGTTTACTACCTGTATACAAAGGGGTATATTCTTGCCAATTTTACACACCTATCCCCTCGGGAAGCGTTTAGAATGTTGCAAAAGGAGGGGGATAACATCATTATCATTGATGTTAGGGAGCCTGAAGAGGTTGATGTGGAGGGTAAAATACCCGGTTCAGTTCTAATACCTTTAGGTAAACTACCTACAGAAGTAGACAGGTTAGATAAAAGTAAAAAGATTATCGTTTACTGTAAAAACGGTGTTAGAAGTGTTTCCGCCGCCAGATTTCTATCTTCCAAAGGTTTCAAGGTCTACAACATAGAAGGTGGTATTGACCGTTGGAAAGACGACGGATTACCTGTGGAAAAATAACTACCAGTTTTTAACCCTTATAGAGTTAGCTATAACAAATGCACTGGACAGAACCATAGCCACAGCGGCAAAGATAGGTGTAAGTTTGCCCATCACAGCAAAACCGATACCTATTATATTGTAGATAAACGCCCAAAACATATTTGTATAGATTACCCTTTTTACCTTTTTAGCAAGTAAAATAGCAAGTGGAACCTTCCTTAAATCATCACTAAGTAGATTTATATTTGCACTTTCCCTTGTAAGGTCTGTTCCACAACCCATTGCTATCCCTATATCAGCCTTTGCAAGGGCTGGGGCGTCATTTATCCCATCTCCAACCATAGCCACAGTTCTGCCCTTTTCCTTTTCTTTTTCTATCAGCTTTAGTTTATCCTCAGGGAGTAGTCCAGCCTTTATAAAATCTATACCTAACTTTTCCTTTAAAACCTTAGCAAAGAAAGGTGTATCCCCTGTAAGAATTCCCACATTTATCTTTAATTTTTTTAAGACCTGTATAACCTTTGGGGCTTCCTTTCTTATCTGCTGGGCAAATGACACAACACCAACTACTTTGTCATCTTTCCCTATAAAAATCACAATCTCCCCGTTTTCCTCCCTTTCTGATTTAATCTTAGACAGCTGGTCAGGTATGGGTAAACCTAACTTTTCCATATACCTATGGCTACCTATATAAATCCTCTCACCTTCTACAGTCCCCTCAACACCGTATCCAAAATGAACCTTGAAATCCTCTACTGGATAGCCTTTACATAAATCCTTTTCCATACAGTAAGATACAAAACTTTTTGCCAACGGGTGTTCAGAGTTCTTCTCCACAGCACAGGCTTTACTAATAGTTTCCCCATCTGTAGCTTTAACATAAGATACCGCCATATCTTTATGGGTTATAGTTCCTGTTTTATCAAAGAAAACAGTTTTTACAGACGACAGCTTTTCAAGGACATCTGCCCCTTTTATTATTATCCCTTCCCTCATAGCCTCACTGAGACCTATCCATAGGGCAAGGGGGGCACCTATACTAAAGGCACAGGGACAGGATATTAACAGAACAGACATAAAAACTATAAGGGCTTTTTCAAAACCTTCGTTTAAATACCAGTATATTCCTGACCCAAAGGCTATGGTTATTATCACAGGTAGGAAATAGTAAGCTATAGTGTCTGCTATCCTGTTTATAGGGGCTTTTGTGCTTCTAATCTCTTTCATCAGTTTTATAAATCTGTTTAAAGTCCAGTCATCGGCAGGTTTATGGACTTTTATTTTAAAAGCCCCGTCTATACTTGTTGTCCCTGTGTAAAGTTCATCTCCTACTTTCTTTAAAACAGGCTTTGTCTCACCTGTTAAAAGGGCTTCATCAACATGTCCCTGTCCTTCTATCACAATACCATCTGCAGGTATCTTTTCACCGGGGTGTATCTTTACAATATCCCCAACCTTTATCTCTTCTTTTGGTATCTCTATCTCTTTCCCATCTCTTATTACTGTAGCCTTTTCAGGGGAGAGTTTTAAAAGCTCTTTCATAAAGTTTGATGCCTTTGCACGGGAGGAGGTTTCTATATACCTGCCAAAGGTCATTAGAACCAGTATCATTGTGGCTGTTTCAAAGTAAATAGCAGATTTGTTGGTAAAAACAGAGTAAACAGAAAGGAGGTAGGCAGAGAAGGAACCTAAAACAATAAGTGTATCTGTATTAAGGTTTATCCTTCCACCTGAAAAGGCGTTTCTTAGAACTGGTATACCGAGAAGAAGCATTACAGGTGTTGCCAGTATAAGAATTAGATACTTTATAAATCCGACAAATGCTTGGGCATTAGGGTCATCTGGGGTTAGATGGGCGCCGTATAGGTATGTGGAAAGCATAAAAACAAGCATAGCAAAGAAGTAGCCAAAACCGAATTTACCTAAAAAGGCTACAGCCGTTCCCTCTTCCCCACGGATACCGGTAGTTTTATAGATAAGATAACAACCGAAACAACAGAAATCCTGAAACTGACCGTCTACTTTGTATTTAAGGGGTTTACCTGTGATAGGAATTCCACATTGGAAACATTCAGTAGCTTTGGTTATATCTGTGGTGCAATCACATTCAATTGTTGGTCTGGGGATTTTATTTTCTGTTTTACCCATTTAAAGGAACCTAAAAAAGATAAAAGCCTCGGCACCGACCAACTTTCCCGACCGCTCGCGCGGCCAGTATCATAGGCGCTGGGGAGCTTAACTGCCGGGTTCGGAATGGG
>JAADEV010000145.1 GCA_013153295.1 Aquificota bacterium
CACCTTGTTGCATACAATCTCCTCCTAAAAGTTTTGATAAATATTATACTTTAACGGCTACTTTTAAAGCAGCAAAATTGGCGTATTTTATATTATTTGTGCTTTGGCTGATAGAATATTAATATTACATTAATATGTAGAGGTTGTAATGGTAAGGTTTTTTAAGTATATACTGTTTTTCTTGATATTTTTGGTTTTTGTTGGTGTTTTAGCTGTAGGGGGTATACTGTATGTATACTCCAGAAATCTACCTGATGTTAGAAACCTTGAAAGATGGAAACCTGTTCAGGTATCAAAGGTATACGCATCTGACGGTAGTTTAATAACACAGTTTTTTATCCAAAGAAGGGTGTATGTAAGTATAGACAAAATACCTGACCACGTTAAAAACGCCTTTATATCTATAGAGGATAGAACCTTTTATTCTAACCCTGGTATAGATGTTGTTGGTATACTTAGGGCGGCTGTAAAAAACCTGTCTGCAGGGCGTATAGTAGCAGGTGGTAGCACAATATCACAACAGCTTATAAAAAACCTGTTTTTAACCCCAGAAAGGAGTTTCCGCAGGAAGGTTAAAGAGGTCATTTTAGCTATAAAGCTAAATCAGGTTTACCCAAAGGAAAAGATACTTGAGATGTATCTAAACCAGATATACCTTGGACACGGGGCTTACGGTGTTGAGGCGGCATCACAGGTCTACTTTGGTAAACACGTTTGGGAACTTAATGTGTGTGAGGCGGCTGTATTAGCAGGTTTACCTAAAGCCCCAAGCAGATACGACCCGTTTAAAAATATGGAAGGGGCTTTAAACCGTAGAAATGCTGTTTTAAAGGCTATGGTTGAGGAAGGTTATATAGATATACATACAGCAAAGGAATGTTTCAAAAGCCCAATAGTCCTTAAAGAACGGGACGAGGAAGAGGAGGATATAAACGATTACTTTACAGAGATGGTAAGGTTATGGTTTGTAAACAAGTTTGGTTCAGATGCTTTATACAAAGGTGGATATAAGATTTACACAACCATAGACAAAGACCTACTTAGGGATAGCCATTACATAATAAAAGACCACCTTGAGTATCTACAACAGCAGGTAGGCTTTCCAAAGCTAACTAAAGACGAAAAAAGGAAGTTTTTACAGTGGTATGAGAAACAGAAAGTAGAAAAGCTAAAGCCCGGCAGAATATACATAGCCTTAGTTGAAAGTAGAAGGGGAAACACAATTTACTTTAAGATTAAACATATAAGGGGCAGGGTTTCCTTCCAAGGTTCCCTAAGGTATGCAAGGAGGGGAACACCCTTTTATGTTAGATACCTTGGTGATGACAGGTTTGAGTTTATACCTTTCTTAGAGGCGGCGGCTGTATCCATAGAGCCGAAAACAGGGGCTATAAGGTCTTTAGTCGGTGGTTATGATTTTGGGAAAACAAAGTTTAACAGGGCAGTGCAGGGAAAAAGACAGCCGGGGTCTTCATTTAAGCCTTTTGTGTATACAACAGCTATAATGAAGGGCTACACACAGATAACACAGATAGAAGATGAACCGGTAGCCATATGGGACCCAACAAAAAATGAGGAGTGGGTTCCAAGGAACTACCACGGTGAGTATAACGGGACTGTAATACTTAGGGAAGCCCTTGCAAGAAGTTTAAATGCCGCATCTGTAAACCTGTTTTTAGCCCTTGGGTATGACCCGGTTATAAGCCTTGCAAGGCAAATGGGGATAAAGAGTAAACTGCCTAAAGTCCCTTCCCTTGTCCTTGGTAGTGCTGAGGTATCTCCCCTTGAGATGGCAGGGGCTTACAACACATTTGCAAATGGTGGTATACACTGTGAGCCTTACTTTGTGGAAAAAGTTGTAGACGCAAATGGAATGGTTGTATACCACCACACCCAAAACTGTAAAAGAGTGATACCAGAAGGGGAAAATGCGGTTATGGTGGATATGCTACAGGCAGTTGTAAAAGAAGGAACAGGAAGGAGGGCTACAATCCTCGGTTTCCCTGTAGCTGGAAAAACAGGAACAACAAATGATTATACAGATGCTTGGTTTGCAGGTTTTTCCACAAACCTTACAACGGTTGTATGGGTTGGATACGACTTTAAAAAAACAATCGGTAAAAAGATGACAGGTGCAAGAGCCGCCCTTCCAATATGGATAGATATAATGGCTACTGCCCATACAGATAAAGCGGTGGCAGATTTCCCTATGCCTTACAACACAATTTATGTGCCTATAGATATGGAAACACTTAAGGTAGCCAATGCAGAATGCTTAGAAAACTCCAAAGAGATACTTTTTATTAAAGGAACCCAACCTGATGAAGACTGTAGCGGTAATGAGATATACTTAAACGGAGAAAAACCTGAGGAAGAGGACAACTTTATACTGGATATGTTAGGGGAGGAAGATGGAATACAAACAGCCCAATAACAGAGGATACTACGGGGATTTTGGAGGTAAATTCTTACCTGAGACCCTTATACCAGCTTTAGAGGAGTTAGAGGAACAGTATCTAAAGATAAGAAACGACGGAGATTTCCAAAGGGAGCTTATATACTACCTACAGGAGTATGCAGGGAGACCTACAATACTGTATTACGCCCATAGGTTAACAGAAGCGGTAGGGGGGGCAAAGATTTACCTTAAAAGGGAGGATTTACTCCACACAGGTGCCCATAAGATAAACAACACCCTTGGACAGGTATTACTTACAAAGAGGCTGGGAAAGGAAAGGATAATAGCAGAAACAGGTGCAGGACAACACGGGGTATCAACTGCCACAGCGGCATCACTATTTGGCTTAAAGTGTGTAGTTTATATGGGGGAAGAAGATGCCCAAAGGCAGGCTTTAAATGTGTTTAGAATGAGGCTACTTGGGGCAGAGGTAAGGATAGTAAAGGCAGGTAGTAGAACACTAAAAGACGCTGTAAACGAGGCTTTAAGGGACTGGGTAGAGAATGTAAGAAACACCCATTATGTTATAGGTTCAGCGTTAGGTCCCCACCCATTCCCTATGATTGTAAGGGATTTCCAATCTATTATAGGAAAGGAAACAAAGGAGCAGATTATAGAGATAGAAGGTAGGCTACCTGATGTGGTTGTTGCCTGTGTAGGTGGAGGTAGTAATGCAATAGGTATATTTTACCCCTTTATACAGGACGAAGGTGTTAGGCTTGTTGGTGTTGAGGCTGGGGGCTATGGACTTGAGACAGGTATGCACGCCGCCAGTATAAACGGCGGTTCTGTAGGTGTGCTACACGGTATGAAATCCTACTTCCTACAAGATGAGTGGGGACAGATAGAGGCTACACACTCTATATCTGCAGGGCTTGATTATCCGGGGGTCGGTCCTGAACACGCCCACTTACAGGAGATAGGGAGGGCTGAGTATATAACAGCTACAGATGAAGAAGCCCTTGAAGGTTTTATGCTACTTTCCCGTGCAGAGGGTATAATACCTGCCCTTGAAAGTTCCCACGCAGTTATAAAAGGTGTGGAAATAGCAAGGGAGTTAGGCAAGGACAGTATAGTGGTAATTAACCTGTCAGGTAGAGGGGATAAAGATGTCCAGCAGGTAAAAAACTTCTTAGATACAAATCCGCAACTTTTGGAGAAGTTAGAAAACAAGCTGAAAAAAGATTACAAACTGTAAAAGGGGGCTTGCTACCACCCCCTTTGCCTACAATTAAACTACTTCCCTAATCCAAAAACATTTGAAAGGGTGTTTATATAGTTAAAATAACCGGCTATTGTTACTGCCTCAAGTAGTTGGCTAACAGTCCACCCCATATTAAGTATCCTGTCTATCTCCTCTTTTGTTATTTTATAGTTGTCCTTCCTTGAAGCCCTTACGGCAAACCTTAAAAGTTCCTTTTCCTTTTCCGGCAGGTCTAAACTGTCTATACCTTGTAAAGTTTTTTCTATCTCTTCCTCACTCATACCAAGCATTTTTGCAATATTCTTATGGACATCAACACACATAGGGCAGTTGTTCTCAAGTGAGACAAGTAAAGCTATCCTTTCTTTAATGTGGTAAGGGAGTTCTGTTTCTTTCAGAAGTAAGGTTTTTACACAGTTGTCTGTCATAAAGTAAATATCCTTCCTGATAGCCAGCAGTTGGAAGATTTCCCCTAATTTTCCTGTTTTCTTTAGTATCTCCTTTGCCAGTTCTTGGATTTCTGGGTCCATCTCTTCCAGTTCAGGTAGTTTAATATAAGCCATTTTTAGCCTTCCTAAAGCCTTTATTTTTCCTGTTCTTTTTTCCTTAGTTTTGTTAAAACCCTTACTATCTTATCTGCCATTTTAGGGTCTACATAATCAAGTAGTATACCAGCTTTACTTTCTTTCATATTGTATATGATGTATGCCGCCTCTGTAGGGTCTTCCATCTTTGATATTCTTTCCGCCGCCAACTCAGGGTCTTCATCAACAGCTTTCTCAAATACCTTTGCCAGCTTTTTGTATCTTTCCGATTTTATCTTTTTCTCTAACTCTTCCAGCCTTTTCCTTTCCTTTTCAAGCCTTTCCCTTTCCTCCCTTATTTGGGCAAGTATTTTTTGGTTTTTTTGTATAAGGGCTTTTACCTCTTCCCTTAGTTTTTCAAGTCTTTTTATTTCTTTCTGTATTTCAGATTTTGCAGGGGATTGGTTTTGGGCGTAGGAGACATAAAAAAATATGATAGTCAAACTAACGATTGCGGTTGTAAAACTCATCTGCAAGCTGGTTTTCCCTGTTAATCTCTTCAATCCTTTTCTCTGTTTCTAACCTTTTTATGTATGTTTCAACTGCCTTTTTTTCGGCATTTTTTTCCCTTATTATTATCCTTATTTTTTCAGCTTCACTGTCAAGCTGTTTTATCTGGTCTTCTATACTGTCTATCTGCTTTAGTAGTTCAACCATATAAAGCATTTTAGTCTGAACAGATAGAATATCCCCACCCTCAGCGTTATTTAAATGGTTGTATTCCTGTTGTAAGGCTTCTTTCTTTTGTAGAAGGGCGGAAATCCGCCCCTGTATCTCTGATAGTTTCTTCTGCTGTTGCTTTATCTCGTAATCAACCTTTTTTATAAGCCCACTAAGTTTTTTCATTTAACCCTTTTCACAAAAGCTGAATATATAGTTATGCTAACACCCTACAATTTTACTATAAAGATTGTTAATCATCTCCATTTGGACCGTTATGGCAGTCATAACAACCTATCTGCGAACCTGCTAAAAATGTTTTTACTCCCCATTCTGTATAAAATG
>JAADEV010000111.1 GCA_013153295.1 Aquificota bacterium
AGATGTAGGTATCCTGTTGGACTAGGTGCAAATCTTACCCTTACCAAGTATCTTCCTCCTTAGTTTATTTATTTTTAGACAGTTTAAAAATTCTAAGTAATTTTTGGATAAAGTTGTGAAATGGGGATTTTTTTGCCCCGTTTTTGTTTTCTTTCTTTTCTACTTTTACTTTTTCTTTTTCTGTGTTAAGTGGGGTTGTGAACCTACCTTTTATGTTATCAAGTAGTATAAACTCATCACACACTTTTCTAAGCTCGTATGAACTGGTTTTTTTAAATGATGCGTTTTCAACCCTTTTGCCTAAATCCTGAACCTTTTCCACCACAGGGATAAAATCACTGTCCCCACTTACAAGGACTGCTGTATCGTAAGCGTCCCGATAGGCTAAACTTATCATATCTGTAGCAAGTAGTATATCTATCCCTTTCTCTATGTAGCCCTCTGGGGTTTTTTTCAGCGGAATTGTTTTTACCTTTAGCCCTATATTCCTAAGCTCGTTTAAAAAGCCCTGTTGTTTCTTCCACTGCTCCCTAATCTCTTTGGGCATATCCCCGGAGGGTATCCCTGTATAGAAGTAAGCCCTTAAAAGCCATCTGTCTTTCTTTAGAATATCCACTAACTTTTTATAGTTTATCTTTAGTTTCAAGTGGTTTGTGGCGTGGAACATATTCCCACCATCTATAAATATCGCCACCCTTTCTGTGTAAGGTTTGTATATAACCTTTACTTCCTGTTGTTTTTTCTTCAGTATAGGTAGCATTCTCTACCCTTCCCTGTTGTAGTTTTTGTAAAACTCCTGTTTAAACTGGCTAAAACGGTTATTTTGTATAGCTTCCCTTATTTGTTCCATCAGTCTGCTGTAAAATCTAAGGTTGTGTATTGTTGCCAGCGTCATACCTGTAATCTCCTGGGCGTTAAAAAGGTGTCTAAGGTATCCCCTTGAAAAGTTTCTACAGGTATAACAATCACACTGGCTATCTACAGGTTCTTCTGAAAATTTATGTTTAGAGGCTTTTATATTCAACCTGCCGTATGTTGTAAATAGTGTGCCGTTCCTTGCGTTTCTGGTGGGCATTACACAGTCAAACATATCCACCCCCCTTTCCACACTTTCTATAATGTTTTCAGGTGTTCCCACCCCCATTAGATACCTTGGCTTTTCCTTTGGAAGGTATTTAACGACCACCTCTGTCATTTTATACATCATTTCAGCAGGCTCACCTACAGACAGCCCTCCTATAGAGTATCCTTCCATATCAAGCTCAACTGTAGCTCTGGCACTTTCCACCCTTAAATCCTCATACACAGACCCTTGGACTATGCCGAAAAGGGCTTGGTCGTTCCCTTTATTTGCTTCCTTTGACCTTTTTAGCCACCTTAATGTTTTTTCAACGCTGTCCTTTGCTGTTTGGTAGCTTACAGGGTAAGGGGGGCAAACATCAAGGGGCATTATAATCTCACTACCTATAATCTTCTGTATCTGTATAACCAGCTCAGGTGTGAAGAAATGCCACGACCCATCAAGGTGGGATTTAAATTTTACCCCTTCGTCTGTTAGTATAACCTGTGCTTTATGTTTCCCTGATACATTTTTTTCCTTTGCAAGGGAGAATACCTGAAATCCTCCGCTGTCTGTTAGGATAGGCAGTTGCCAGTTCATAAAGTTATGTAGCCCACCGAAATGCTCCAAAACCTCTGTCCCCGGTCTAAGGTAAAGGTGGTATGTGTTTGCCAGTATTATCTGTGGTTTAGTTTGTAGTAGCTGGTCTTTTGTAAGGGCTTTTACAACTCCCTGTGTCCCTACTGGCATAAAGACAGGGGTTTTTATCACCCCCCGTCTGGTGTGTATCTCACCAAGTCTGGCTTCCCCGTCTGTTTTAAGCAGTTTAAACTTAAACAACTGTCCTACCTTTCCGACTTTAGCTGTTTTAACCTCTCAAGTATCTGTTTAACTTTTTGGTATTTCTCTTTTAGCTCTTGGTAAAGCTGTTTTTCCTTTTCTACAACCTGCGGTGGTGCTTTTTTAACAAAGTTTTCGTTTGACAGTTTCTTCTCAGATATACCAATAGATTTTTGTATATCCTGAAGCTGTTTCTCCTGACGGGCTATCTCTTTGTCCACATCTATTGTGTCTGCCACATCTATGTAAGCCTCAGCAAGGGAGGACACTGCCACAACTGTGTTCGGTGGTTTTTGTATATCCTCGCCTACCTGTAGGCTTTCACCTTTTGCCAGTAGTTTTATAGACTGTTCCATCTGTTTAACCACATCTGTAAACTGTGGGCTGTAGGATTTTATGTGTATATTTAGCTTTTTGGAAGGTGGTATTCCAAAGTCTGCCCTGATATTTCTTATTGATACGATTAACTCTTTTAGTTTTTCCACCAGCTTTGCTTCTTCTTCAAAGATAAGGGATTGGTCAACCTCCGGGTATTGGGCTACAGGTAGGTAGTCTGTTTCCCTGTAAGGTAGTTTCTGCCATATCTCCTCTGTTAGGAATGGCATTATAGGGTGTAGCATTCTTAGGGATTTATCAAGGACATATATAAGTGTTGACATTGCCGCTGATTTTTCTTTATCGTCCCCTTTGTAAACCCTTTCCTTTGAAAGCTCTAAATACCAATCACAGTATTCGTGCCAGAAGAAGTCGTAAAGTAAACCTGCGTAATCGTTGTATCTGTAATCTTCTATATACTTCTGTGCCAGTTGGATTGTTTCCTGTAGCTTTGTTAGTATCCATTTGTCATCGTAGGAAAGCTCCAGTTTAGAAAGGTCAGAAAATACAAAATCTTTGTTGTTTTCATAGTTTGAAAGGACGAACCTTGAGGCATTCCATATCTTGTTTGCAAAGTGTTTGTAGCCTTCAATCCTTTTTTCTGAAAGTCTTATATCCCTTCCCTGTGCCGCAAGTGCTGTAAGTGTGTATCTTAGGGAATCTGCCCCGTATTTTTTAACAATATCAAGGGGGTCTATAACATTCCCCTTGGTTTTTGCCATCTTTTCCCCTTTTTCGTCCCTTACAAGGGCGTGTATATAAACATCTGAGAAGGGTTTTTGGTTGGTGAAATGCATTCCCATCATTATCATTCTGGCTACCCAGAAAAAGATAATATCAAACCCTGTAATAAGTAGTGATGTTGGGTAGAATGTTCTGTAGTCAGGGGTGTCCTCAGGCCAGCCAAGTGTTCCAAAAGGCCATAAACCTGAAGAAAACCAAGTGTCTAACACATCATCTTCCTGTTTAAGGTGGTGGCTTCCACAGGATAGACACTGTAGTTTAAGGAAGTATTTTATCTGTAGGATTAAATCCTCTATTATGCTGTATCTTCCGTTGTTTTCTGTGAAGAAAATTCTACCGTTTTTACAGTTTCCGTAGGCGTGGTCGTAAAGCCATTTTTCCAACTTCCCTTTATCTTCAAGTATCTCTGCCCTTTTTATACCGTTAAGCTCTAAATCGTATATAAACTGTATCTCGTCTTTATGTTGCTGGTAGGCGTTGTAAACATCTTCAGCGGTAAAACTTTTCCCTATAAGGTTGTTTATATAAAGGTAGTAAACTGCGTGGGGAACAAACCCTACTTTTTTACTTTCCTCTGTGTCAGGTGGGTTCATAACAGGGACTTTAGGGTAGGTTGTATTTAAAAACTCTTTAAGGGTATCACTGTCCTTTAGCTGTGGTATCTCCTGATTAAATACCACCTTTTCGTAAAACTGTAGGTTTGTTTTGTCTGGGTGGGTAAAGTTCTGGCTGTAAAGGTAGTCCTTTACCTCCTCAAAGGAGAATACCTGTTTTATCCTTGTATCACCATACATATTGAATATTACTTTTTCCCCGAGGGTTTTAAAAAGGTTGTCTGAGAAGGCGTTCTGGTTTCCACACTTTTTACATTCCCAAACTGGTATCCTGTGTCCCCACCATATCTGTCTTGAGATACACCAGGGTTTTATGTTATACATCCAGTTAAGGTAGGTCTTTTCCCAGTTAGGGGGTATAAATCTAATCTCTTTGTTCTCAACAACCTGTATAGCCTTTTTTGCCAGTTTTTCTGCGTCAACAAACCACTGGGTAGAAAGGTAAGGTTCTACAACTGCCCCTGAACGCTGTGAGTGTCCAACTGCGTGGGTTATGTCCTCTTCCTTTTCAAGTAATCCCAACTCCTTAAGGTCTGATACTATCTGTTTCCTTGCTTCGTATCTGTCAAGTCCTTGATACTTACCTGCGTTATGGTTCATAACAGCCCCTTCGTCCATTACAACAACAATAGGTAGGTTGTGTCTCTGTCCTACTTCAAAGTCGTTTGGGTCGTGGGCTGGTGTTATTTTTACCGCCCCTGTTCCAAACTCAGGGTCTACATAATCATCTGCCACTATAGGTATCAGGTTGGAGACCTCCTTCCCGTCCCACGATACCCTTTTTTCAGGGGCAAGGGGAAGTTTTACTTTCTTCCCTATAAAGGATTTGTATCTTTCGTCATTTGGGTTTACTGCCACAGCTGTATCACCAAGCATTGTTTCAGGTCTGGTTGTGGCTACTGTAATATACTCCCCAGTTTCATCTCCATTTTCATCTACAATAGGGTATTTGATATACCACAGTTTCCCAGCTTCCTCTTGATACTCAACTTCAAGGTCTGATATAGCTGTTTTATCTTTAGGGTCCCAGTTTACTATGTAAGGGGCTTTGTATATAAGCCCTTCTTTGTATAGCCTATAAAAAGCCTCCCTAACAGCCCTTGCAAACCCTTCATCAAGGGTAAATCTTTGCCTACTCCAATCACAGGAAGCACCTATAGTTTCTATCTGTCTTTTTATTGTGTCCCTTGCAACTGGAACCCACTGCCATACCCTTTCTATAAACTTTTCCCTTCCAAGGTCAAATCTACTTATACCCTCCTGCTGAAGCTGTTTGTTTACAACCCACTGTGTTGCTATACCTGCGTGGTCAAACCCCGGTAGCCAGAGTGTATTAAACCCTTTCATTCTTTTGTATCTGACGGAAACATCCTGTAGTGTTATGTTTAGGGCGTGTCCTATATGGAGTGAACCGGTCACATTTGGAGGTGGTAAAACAACTGTAAAAGGTGGTCTTGGGTCATCTGGGGAAGGGGTAAAAAGTCCCTCTTTTAGCCATCTGCTATACCACTTTTTTTCTATATCTGAATGGTTATACTCTTTGTCAATCATACAAACT